>CAZHKI010000533.1:0-2605 GCA_964533365.1 uncultured Maribellus sp.
TTTAATGCTGCTCCAGTTAATGGTTGTGATTTGGGCAATTACCTATGCCTTCGAATTTGCAACCACCGATTTAAACAGAAAAATTCTCTGGTCGCAGCTTTCCTATCTGGGCATTGCCTTTACCCCGGTTTGTTACTTCTTTTTTGCCGTATCCTTCAGCCAGAAGAGCAACTATGTTACCCGTAAAAATATCCTTCTTTCGTTAATCCTTCCCGTGATAACCCTGGCACTGGTTTTAACCAACCAGCAACACCACCTTGTGTGGAGCGAAGTGACCCTCGATCCGGTGGCGAACATTGCCCATTATCATCATGGCCCCTGGTTCTGGGTTTTCTGGTGTTATGTATTGCTGCTGATCTTTTCGGGATTTTTCACGCTGTCGCAATCCATTTATCAATTCACGGCTTATTACAAATCGCAAATTGCAATCCTCCTGATAAGTACCCTGATACCCATTGTGGCGAACCTGATGTATATTACCGGTTTTAATCCATATCCCGGGTTCGACTGGACTCCGGTTTCGTTTGTATTAACCGGATTAATCATTTCGCTGGGGATCATCCGGTATAAAATGTTCGACCTGGTACCGTTTGCCCGGAACGAATTGTTCGACAATATGGATGACGGTGTAATTGTGGTGAACAGCAACGGGATCATTGAAGATTGTAACCCATCGGGATGTGCAATCTTTGGATTCAACCAAAAAACAATCATCCGGCAACCATTTTCTGTTCTTTTTTCGGAATACCCGGATTTAATTGCCACGATGAACCAGAACAATGTCGAATATGTTCAGCTGGAAATCACACCAAAACGAAATAACCGTTTTTTCCAGGTCAGCATTTCACCCATTTATTACAAGAACAAAAATTTCTCGGGCAACCTGCTTCTTTTTCACGATGTTACAGCCCTGAAAGATACGGAGAACAATCTCAAAAAGACCAATATTCAACTGGTTGATGAGATTCATCAGCGTGAAAAACTGATTGAAGACCTTGATGCATTTGCCCACACCGTAGCCCACGACCTGAAAAATTCGCTGGGCTCCATTGTTTCGGCCAGCGAACTGATGGAAGAAATCATCCGGTCAAACAACACCAAATTGCTGAACGACTTGGCATCACTGATTAAAACCTCGGCCAGTAAAACACTGCAAATCACCCAAGAACTATTAATTCTGGCAACGGTCAGTCATCAGGAAATTGTCAAAAAGAAACTGGATATGGGCGAAATTATCCTGGAGGCCAAAAAAAATCTTCAGGATACCATCCAAAAAAGTGGCGCTGTGATTACCACTCCCCACACCTGGCCGGCATCGGCCGGTTATGCCCCCTGGGTGGAAGAAGTATGGATGAATTACCTGACCAATGCCATTAAATATGGCGGAACGCCACCCGAAATCATCATCGGCGCCGATAGACAAAACAACGGGATGGTCAGGTTCTGGATTAAAGACAATGGCAACGGGATTCCCAAAGAAGAACAATCCAAACTGTTCAAAAAATACATTCGCCTTTCACCGGCCAGTGCCGAAGGTTATGGGCTCGGGCTGTCGATCGTTAAACGCATCATCGAAAAACTCGATGGCGCCGTTGGTGTTGAAAGCGCCGGAACACCGGGCGAAGGTTCGCTTTTCTGGTTTGAACTTCCCGAGTTTCAGCACGACGAAGCCCTGTAGTTTTATTCCTTTTCTAAAACCATTTTCTTTTTCGGAAAAGAATTACGCCCAAAAACGACATGCTACCCGAGATTCCAATAATAACCGGAAATGCCCATTTATCATTTTCAAAATAGTTGGGAACATTCATTCCGTACAAACTGGCTATTAAAGTTGGGATCATTAAAATGATGGAAATAAGCGTGAGTTGTTTCATCACCACGTTCAGGTTATTCGAAATCACCGAGGCAAAAGCATCCATCATTCCGCTTTGGATATCGGAATATATCTGCGCCATGTCTAAAGCCTGTTTGTTTTCGATCATCGCGTCTTCCAGCAAATCTTCGTTCATCTCACTGATTGTACTTTTCCTAGAATTACGCAATTTGGCTAAAATTAATTCATTGGCTTTCAAAGAGGTGATAAAGTAAACCAGGCATTTTTCCATCTTCAGCAGTTTGTTTAGTTCCTTATTACGGATTGACTTTTCCAGATCCTGCTCAATCAGGTTGGTTTGCTGGTTGATTTGTTTCAGATAACGCAGATAAGTATTGGCCGAACGGAGGAATAATTTCAGAATAAAATTCAGCACATCGGTAATCTGCTGGCGGCTTTCGCGGTAGAGCGAAGGTTCTTCGACAGGCAGTACCTCGTTCGGTTGCGAACAAAGGGTAACCGTAAAATCGGTTGCTGTGAAAACACCCAACGGAACAGTATAAAATGGCACGCCGTTGTCGGGGCTGGTTACCGGAACACGCAAAATCACCAACTGCCATTCATCATCGAATTCCACACGCGGACGTTCGTCGGCATCAAGGATGTCCTGTACAATTTCGGGAGGAATATTAAACTCTTCGGTTAACCGTACAATTTCTTTTTGTGTTGGAGCTGAAACATTAATCCAGCAACCTTTTTCAACCTGAGGAATTTCGATGAAACCACCGAAAG
>CAZHKI010000534.1:0-2602 GCA_964533365.1 uncultured Maribellus sp.
ATCATCAAAATTGATAACATAAAACCCGGTTTCAGAAGGAAGGCTCCCCTTCTTTTTTGCCCTCAGGTAATGATGGTAGGCAACGTCCGACAAGTCGGGATATTTAAAGTCATACACGCACATGGAAAAGCCCTTTTCCAAATGTTGCCGGATAAAGGGCAACACTACGGAAAAGGATTTCCCGGAGCCGGGTGTTCCGATGACCATGGTCCCCCGGAAAGGGTTGACCACATTTATCCAGCCTTCACAGGTTCTGTCCCGGTACTGGTAACGGGTGGCCAGGTTTACCGAGTACGGATTCTGTATAAGGTGCTGTTCCTGCGGAAAACTTTCATTCTCCCGGTTAAAACGGTCATTCATCAGGTTTACATTTATCAGTTTTGAGAGGTTGTCAAACCCAACATTCAGGATTACAAATCCGGAAAATGTAAGGATAAGATAAGCTGGCGGGTATTTTTCAAAAACAAACAGGCTGCCCCAGTAAAGCAGTAAGCCTGATACGATTTGTATTACAATAGCCGAAACCTCAAGCCCGCGGTCTTTTTTTGCCCGGGTGCCCACGCAGGTGATGGCAAGGAAAACCAGGCAGACGGTTTTCGACAAGGTAACATTTGATAAAAAATCCATACGCATGATTTTTTCATATACAGGTGCAAATTCTGGGAGGTAAAATCCAGTTGCCTTAAAATACCGGATTTGCGTTATGTACAGTGTCAGAAAAAACAGCAGGTAGCTGAAAAAACGGAACCCTTCATGCAGCTTTTCCAATTCCCTTGATTCGTTTGACATAGCGGCCTTCTGTTATCAGGTTAATTGATTATTGATTATTTATTATTGGGTATTGGGTAATTTTTGTTTTCCGGTTTTATCGCATGTTAAAACTCACGGGTACGGAGGATGTCCCTGTTCCGGATTTCCAATACCAGTTTTCGCCCGGTATTCCCAAGGGCTTTTTCAAGCAGTTCTATTTTAAGGCAACGCTGATCGGGTATGGTCAGCCGGGGAAGCACAAACACTTCACGAAGGGTGGACCCGGCTGGGATATTCATCAGGTTGTAATGCTGATAATCCGGCATTATCTGGTATTCCTGAACATTAACAGCTTTTTGCTGCTTTTTGTCTTCTATCCACCAGTTGAACCCTTCCACATCAAAACCCATATTGGTGGTGTTGGTAATTTCCAACTCGAAAAACAATACATCCTGCAACAGGTAAATATTACTTAACCGAAGTTGAATACCATCCGTCCTTATTTCCCGGTTCCTGATGTGTTTTTTTGTTTTGGAAAGTACCTGCCGGCTCATTTCCCTTAACCTATATTCAGGAAGTGTGGTGCCTTTTGTTGTCCCTGTTTTTTCAGCATAAAAAGTTTTCATCTGATAAAAAATTTCACTGGTGTTTTGATAGTCCACCAACAGGGAATATACCCGGTTCGCGCTTACCAGGGTCAGTGATGTTTCTTCTTCAAAAGGTCCCATGGCTTTTACCCTGACCATATCGGGGTGTTCCGGTACAATTTCAGCGACAATCAGTGAAGGGTCGCCTGCCAGCACATAGGTTACCTTCTCCGGGCTGACCAGGTGAGTGGCTTTGGTCTCACAAACCGATATCCGGTTTTGTGCAAACATGGTTACATAAATAAATGCAACTGCTATGGTTAATATTATACTTTTCATGATTACTTTTTTTGATTGATAAGATATACAAGGGTATTTTTCTTAACGGTCACCTTCTTTAACCGTACGTTTTTTAACAAGGTCTGTGCTGTGCGGTCGGCGGCGCGAATTCCGGCATATGTCAGCGGGTCGCCGGCAACTCCTAAAAGCGAGGAGGTGTTTGTACTGCCTCCTGCTTCTTTGGCTGCATGCCGGGCTGCATTGCCGGGCACATACAAGCCCGGCAAACCATCCAAATCGTAAATAGCCAGGTTAACCGGAAGGAAGCTTTCCTGCACCGGAAGCTGCGTGATTTGGATTAACAACCGTTCGTTGCTGATTTTACAAATCCCGTATATAAAACTGTTTACCGGGATTTCCAGGCCGTTTATCCAAGCATCTTCCAGCAGGCGGAGTTTTACCCGGTTACCGTCAAGCACTGTGGCAGTTTCGTAAATTTCTGCACGGATGATTGGATTTTCATATTCAACGTTTTTTCCGAATGCGGAAGCCTCTTTTTTGCAAATTGTAAATCGTTTGTTCTTTTCTGTTTCGATTTCATCCAATCGGGTGCTGACTTGCCGCAAATAAAACTGTAATGAATCGTTTTCTCTTTTCAGCATCAGGTTTTCATCAAAAACCTTATCCAATTCTGCGATGCCCGTCAATCGGGTTTGTGGTTTCTCCGGTGTGGTTTTTTCTTCCTTTTTGTTGATTCCTTCTTTATGACTTTCTGAAAAATGGATTTTGCCGGTGGATTTCAGATCAGTTATTTCCTGTTGCTGCTTACTACCTGCCATCTCTTTTCTTATGAAAACCTCTTTTTGCCGGATGTGCGACAACAGGTCTCTCGGTGATTCGGGGACTTCCGGAGCCAAAGTTCCGGAGGGTTCTTCTTCTGATTTATCAGAATTTGTTGCGACACTGTCTTCTGTGAGGGAATCCGG
>CAZHKI010000535.1:0-2598 GCA_964533365.1 uncultured Maribellus sp.
ACCGGCCGCCCACATAAATCAGCAAATCATCGGAACGAACTGTATGATCGTCGATGAGCGATTTGATGCAGGCATTCTGGATTTTCATGCGGTTTTTCCTCATCTCGAGATAAGTGGGGAATACCCCGAAAGAGAGCGCCAGTTCGCGCATAACCCTTTCCGAAAGACATTTGGCATAAACCGGGATATCGGAACGGTAAGCCGATAAATAGCGGGCTGTTCTTCCTGTGGTTGTGGAAGTAACGATGGCTTGCGGGTTTAACTCTTTGGCAGCCCGGATGGCAGAGTGGGCCAGGTATGCCGGGATTTCGTTTTTAATGGGGGGCAAAATCACATCGTACCGTTTGTCGCGGTCGGGTTCCACTTCGTTGGCAATGCGTACCATGGTTTCAATTGCTTCCACCGGATATTTTCCGTAAGCTGTTTCGCCGCTGAGCATAATCGCGTCGGCCCGTGAATAAATGGCGCTGGCAATATCGCTCACTTCGGCCCTGGTTGGCCGCGGGTGTTCAATCATGGTATGAAGCATTTGTGTGGCAATGATGACCGGTTTCTTCTGCAAAATGGCTTTCCTTACGAGGTTTCGCTGGACAGTGGGAATTTGTTCTGCCGGTAGTTCAATACCCAAATCGCCCCGGGCAACCATGATTCCGTATGAATGTTCGAGTATTTCTTCGATATTGTTTACCCCATCTATGTTTTCAATCTTCGAAATAATTTTTATTGGATTAAGGTGTGCGTCGAGTATTTTTTGAACTTCCTGAATATCGTTTTTATTTCTTACAAACGAGTGGGCAATAAAATCCAGTTTGTTTTCAATCGCAAATTCAATAAATTCTTTGTCTTTTTCTGATACCGACGGGAGATTAATTTCGACTCCGGGAACGTTAATACTTTTACGGTTTTTAATGATCCCGTTGTTCTCAATGCGGCACAACAAATATTCCTTTCGTTTTTCAATGACTGTAATTTCAACATCGCCATCGTCGATTAGAATTCGGTTTCCTTCTTTTAAGTCGTCAACAATATTTGGGTAGGTCACACAAATATTCATCCATTCTGTTTGGCACGATTTGTATGAAATGGTAATGGTTTGGCCTTTGGTAACTTCTGTATTGCTTTGCAATTTGCAGGTCCTGATTTCGGGCCCCTTGGTATCGATGAGAATGGCGATGGTATTGGAAACGGCCCGGATATTTTCAACCATTTTTTTTCCGCTTTCGGGCGTAATGTGTGCCGTGTTAATCCGGGCAACATTCATGCCTGCGTCGAACAGCGACTGGATAAACTCTTTCTCACACCGTTGATCCGAGATGGTTGCCACTATTTTGGTTTGTCTCATACTACTTTTTTTAAGGTCGCAAATGTAGAATTAATAATCGCAAACATTCCATTTCTGTTTCGTTCAGAAAATAAAATTAAGATTATGGTTTTGTTCTCGGCATTTTAGTTGATAAAGCTCTGAATAGCAAGTTTGTACGATTGAAGCCCAAATCCCATGATACATCCGCAGCAAACCGGCCCTATAACTGATTTGTGCCTGAATTTTTCGCGGGTCAGTGTATTTGAAATATGAACCTCGACCACCTTTGCATTAACTCCGGCAATCGCATCGCGAATGGCGACCGACGTGTGGGTGTATGCCCCGGCATTAATGATGATGCCATCGGAATTAAAACCATGTTCGTGTATTTTATTTACGATTTCGCCTTCAACATTCGATTGAAAATAATGGAGTTCGATTTCGGGGAAAAGAGACTTCATCTGATCAAAAAATGAATCAAAATTTTCGGTTCCATAAATACTTTTTTCTCTGATACCCAGTAAATTCAGATTGGGACCGTTGATTATCAATAATTTCATAACTTTGCGATTTTAATTTTTTTTATAGTAACTTTATCAATCTGCAAACGTATTTTAATCTTGAAGTTAAAATATTTTGTTATCAGTGAGTATCAAAATTATTTAAATCTCTTGATTAAAAAAAACTAAATATTTAATGTTATGAAATGGGAGGACAGTAAAAAAGGCTACGAGAATTATTTAAAACTCGAAAAATCGTTGTCAATGAATTCAGTGGCGGCGTACATCAATGACGTCAATAAATTGATTGATTTTTTGGATAAAGAATATAAAAGAATCAGTCCTGACAAAGTCAAATTACAGCACTTGAAAAGTTTTGTGGAATGGCTGAACGAACGTGGAGTAAGTCCCCGTACCCAGGCCCGGACCATTTCAGGGATCAAATCATTTTATAAGTATATGTTGATCGAAGGTAAAGTGACCAACGATCCGACTTCTCTGCTGGAATCGCCAAAGATTGGACGAAAATTACCGGATGTTTTGTCGATGGAAGAAATTGATATGCTGATTGAGGCTGTTGAACTGGATAAATCGGAAGGTCAGCGCAATAAAGCCATGCTTGAAACTTTATACAGTTGCGGCCTTAGGGTTTCGGAACTGGTCAACCTGAAACTTACCAATTTGTTTTTTGAGCAGGGGTTTATAAAAGTGGAAGGAAAATCGGAAAAAGAAAGGTTGGTCCCTGTGAGTAACCGGGCTGTTGATGAAATCAACAAATATCTGAGCGGTTACCGC
>CAZHKI010000536.1:0-2595 GCA_964533365.1 uncultured Maribellus sp.
GAAAACTGACGGATGTATTTTTAAATACCGAGGGAAGCGTGTTGTTTAACGGATTAACTGAGCTTTCGCTTTTGGGGACGAGGTAAAATGAAGAAAATGAAACAGCCGGATTGAACATCTCCTTTTCCTGGCCGGTGCTGCTGTCAATCGACGGAACCGGCCGGACAAAAGAATAGGCAGCCATCTCTGTAGTAAAAAAATAGAGTATGGCAAGAAGAAAAATTCCTGTTATTCCGGCCTTTTTTTGCATGGAGCAAAGATAACAAAACCGGGAGATATAATTTTTGTTCTATCGGTAATCTTCTTATTGAACGTCAAAAATTAATAACTACTTTAAATTTGTGGATCATTCAGTATCTCTGTATTTTACTACTTCAGTTCGGGCGTTGTAAACGACCAGTGGGTCTGGATTATTTTCCACCGGTTTTGGTTGTCGCGGAGGTAAACCTCGGTGCAGTTCCAGCGATCGTTGGGCTTTTCGGTTTGTGCAAACAGGTTAAAGGTCAGCACGGCCATGTTTTCAACGGCCTGTACTTTGGGATTAAGCAGTTCGTACCGTTCCACAAACAATTCTCCTCGGATACTTTCGTAAATTTCGGTCAGTTGGTCGAGGCCTTCAATTCGCCGATCGGAAAAGGGATCGAAGTAAACAATATCGTCGGCATAAATTTCAAGATAACCCGAAGGATCGCCTCTGTACCAGCGATCCAGCGCCGATTTTTCCTTCCCGGTGATAATATCGGAAATGGATTCACTTTGGTGAAGTTGGTTCATTTGGATTGTCATTTTTTTATTACAACTCTGCTTTGATTTTTTCGACGATGGCAACATATTCGGTTTCGGTAAGTAACACTTTTTGAGGATTCATTTCGAAAACGCTGCCAAATCCATACCCATCCCTGTATTTGGGAACCACGTGTATGTGCAAATGAGAAATGGTATCGGCATAAGCGCCATAGTTAATTTTATCAGGATGAAATGCTTTGGCAATGGCTTTACCGGCCGTAGCCACATCGCGCATAAAAGCGTTGCGCTGTTCATCATCCAGTTCGTGAAATTCCACGGCATGATCGTTATAAACCACATTGCAGCGGCCGGGATACGACTGTTCCTTAAACAAAAAAAGCTGGGATACGCTTAAATCACAGATTTTTATCATTAACCGATGCAAAGTTTCATTGTTCTGGCAATACAAACATTCGGAAACGGGTGTTGGCATAATCCTGTTTATTAGGTGAATAAATTATTTCTTTTCTAAAAAATGATTTTCCTAAAAATAGAAAAATTTGTGGTACCCAAAACCGAAAAAGTGGAAAACGCCGAAATACAAACCGGCATTTTCAAACAACAGGGACCTGCAAATCTGAAAAATTGCAGGTCCCTGAAATGATTTTCGGGTAAAAACCGGAAAACAGAACAGCAGTTTTATCAATGCATTTCCACTCTGAAACTGTACTTCCCTGATCCGGTAGCGACCTTCAACCGGCCGTCGTCCAGGGTTATGCCGGTAATACCGGCAACGCCTTCCTGAAAACGGTTATTCTCCCAAATTTTGGCGTCGCCTTCCCAAACGATAACATTTTCAGAATCAAAAAGCGGGAGTGCGATAGTGCCTGCAGCGTTGGCCGGAATAACCACATCGTGCAGGAATGTACCGGAATTCATTTTCCAGTTAGACGAAACTGAACCGGCAACAGTTTCCACTGAAGCGTTGACAAATCCGAGACCCTGAGGCACATGCGGTTCAATAAAAATATGATTATAGCCCGGGGTGGTGTTTCCTTCCATGGGCGATTGAATCCCGGCCAGGAATTTATAGAAATATTCCGTAATTGAACCAAACATCTGGTGATTGTGCGAGTTGCTGCCTGACCACTCTTCGAGCAGGGTGGTTGCCCCGTGGTTGATCCAAAATCCATAGCTGGGATAGGTGGTTTGGGTTGCCACCCGGTAGGCCAGCTCATTTTCGCCTCCCTGCACAAGTACCGGCCAGAGGTATTTTGTCCCGATAATCCCGGTATTCAGGTGGTCGCCGCGCATTTTAATATCATCGACAATGGTTTGGAACACCTTTTCCCGGTAACCATCGGGGACTAAATCGCCCACCAGGGCAAGCAACTGGTAAGTCTGAAACGTTTCATCCGTACCGTACAGCGCCGTTTCCGGATTAAAAAACCGCCGGTTAAACTCCTGCCTGATGGTATCCGAAAGCGCTTTGTAATCAGCTTCATCCTGCTGAAAACCCAGTTTCCCGGCAATCTTCGACAACAAAAGTGCATTGTTGAAATAGTAATACGTATTTACCACTGCATGAACCGGGCAGTCGCTCTGACCGGGAGCGCACCATTCGCCCAGCGAATACCAGTAGCCATCGAAATTATCGATGATATAGGGATCCGCCGGGTTTTCATCTTTCGAGCCCAGTTCCTTCAGGTAGTTGACATACCGTTTCATGGTGGGATAATGTTCTTGCAACATGCGGGTATCGTTGTAATAATGGTTCATCCACCAAGGGATAAGAATATAAGCGCTGCCCCATGCCACGCCGCCACCCATACCGCCAACCAAAACCGGCGAAGTGTTGGGAATCCGTCC
>CAZHKI010000537.1:0-1425 GCA_964533365.1 uncultured Maribellus sp.
ACAACCCATCGATCAGTTTGTTTTTCACGACCACGACGGAAAGTATTACATGATTTACGGAGGCTGGCGGCATTGTAACATCGTCAGGCTGAACGATGACTTTACCGGGTTTATTCCGTTCGAAGACGGAACCGTTTTTAAGGAAATTACCCCGGAAAGCTACGTGGAAGGCCCGGTTATGTTTATCCGCAACGGGAAATATTATTTTATGTGGTCGGAAGGCGGCTGGACCGGGCCCGATTACAGCGTGGCCTATGCCATTGCCGACTCCCCTTTCGGGCCATTCAAACGAATCGGGAAAATTCTGAAACAGGATACAACCGTTGCCACCGGCGCAGGCCACCATTCGGTAATTAAAATTCCGGGCGAAGATGAATATTATATTGTCTATCACCGCAGGCCTCTGGGAAAAACCGACAGAAACCACCGGGAGACCTGCATCGACCGGATGATTTTTAATGAAGATGGCACCATCCAACCGGTTAAAATCACTTTCGAAGGGGTACCACCCAGAAGAATTCAACCAAATTAGAAGTTGTGCTTTTACTAAACTCTATTCATTTGTATTTTTCACCCTTGGAAATTGTATGATTGAAAAATCCTTTCGGAAAAATAAAAAAATTGAATAAAAAAACATAATTCATTATAAAACAGCTACAATGAAAACCAAAATCATTCTTTTACTTGCACTCTTCTGGAGTATCAGTTCGTTTGCCCAGTGGCAACCGGCCGGCAATAAAATTAAAACCGCCTGGGCCGAAAAAATCGACGTCAACAACGTTCTGCCCGAATACCCGCGCCCGATAATGGTCCGCGAACAGTGGAAAAACCTGAACGGATTGTGGGAATATGCCATCACCAAAGCAGGTTCGCCCGAGCCCGCAGCTTTCGACGGGAAAATTCTGGTGCCGTTTGCCGTGGAATCGAGCCTTTCGGGCGTACAGAAAATGGTAGGCGAAGAAAACGAACTCTGGTACAAACAAACCGTCACCATTCCGTCGGAGTGGAAAAACAAAAAAATTCTGCTCCATTTCGGCGCGGTCGACTGGCGGTCGGAACTTTGGATAAACGACATAAAAGTGGGTTCGCACCAGGGCGGATATAGCCCGTTTTATTTCGACATCACCCCGTACCTGAACAAAACGGGCGTACAAAAACTGGCGCTGAAAGTGTGGGATCCTTCCGACAGTGGCTACCAGCCACGCGGCAAGCAGGTCAAAAATCCGCATGGAATCTGGTACACACCCGTTACGGGCATCTGGCAAACCGTCTGGATGGAGCCGGTTAACGATAAATTCATCGAAAATGTCCGTTCGATCCCGAATATCGACAATGAAAATGTAAAAGTGGAAGCAGTTACCTCAGGCGCCCAGGTGGGTGATTTTTATGAAGTGATTGTGAAAGACGGTGAAGCAGTGGTTGCGA
>CAZHKI010000537.1:1435-2593 GCA_964533365.1 uncultured Maribellus sp.
AAAGTGAAGGCAGCCGTGGGCCAGGCTGTGGAAGTGCCGGTTCCCTCGCCAAAACTGTGGAGTCCCGAATCGCCGTTTTTGTACAATATGGAAGTGAATTTAATCAGCGGCGGCAAGGTAGCTGACCAGGTAGCCAGCTATTTCGCCATGCGAAAAATTTCGACCCGGCGCGACGAAAACGGAATTGTCCGCCTGCAACTGAACAACAAAGATTATTTTCAGTTTGGTCCGCTCGACCAGGGCTGGTGGCCCGACGGCCTCTACACGGCCCCATGCGACGAGGCGCTGAAATACGACATTCAAAAAACCAAGGATTTTGGCTTTAATATGATTCGCAAACACGTGAAGGTGGAACCGGCCCGCTGGTACACCCACTGCGACCAACTCGGTATTTTGGTTTGGCAGGATATGCCCAGCGGCGACCGCTCGCCCCAGTGGCAAAACCACCAGTATTTTAACGGCAACGAACTTAAACGCAGCCCCGAATCGGAAGCCAATTACCGCGCTGAGTGGAAGGGAATCATGGACTATTTGTTCTCCAATCCGTCCATCATTTGCTGGGTACCCTTTAATGAAGCCTGGGGACAATTTAAAACCGAAGAGATTACCGACTGGACAAAAAATTACGATCCGAGCAGGTTGGTCAATCCGGCCAGCGGCGGAAACTTCTACGCAGTTGGCGACATGATCGACCTGCATAACTATCCCGGCCCGGCAATGTACCTGTTTGACGGGACCCGCGCCAATGTTCTGGGCGAATACGGCGGAATCGGACTGGCCGTGGAGGACCACCTCTGGACACCCGACCGGAACTGGGGATACGTTCAGTTTAAAAATTCAAAGGAGACGACTGACGAGTATGTAAAATATGCCGAACAGTTGCTGAAAATGATCCAGTCGGGATTCTCGGCTGCTGTTTATACCCAGACTACCGACGTGGAAATTGAGGTAAACGGCCTGATGACCTACGACCGGAAAGTCATTAAACTGGAAGAAAACCGGGTACGCGAAATCAACCGGAAAATCTGCAATTCACTGAACAAATAATATCCAAACAAAAACCGGGGCCTTTGAGAAAAAATATTGAAACCTCAAAGGTCCCGGCTTTTTATATCCCATTTTAGTTAATTTCGGCCAGTTGGTTTACGAAAACTTATT
>CAZHKI010000538.1:0-2586 GCA_964533365.1 uncultured Maribellus sp.
AGTTCACCGATCAGGATGTTCATTTCGGGGATGAATTCAATCAGCCCTTCCGGATTTTGAGGCACCAGCCAGAGATATTGCCAGGCGTTTCCTTCGCAATAATCATCGGCATTGTGCTGCGATGCAATCGGACTGAAAGGCGCACGCCAGCTTCCGTCGGCCATTTTCCCACGCATAAAGCGGGTTTGTGGGTCGAAATAGTTTTCGTAGTATTTGGCTCTTTTTGAAAAGTAGGCTGCGTCTTCGGTTTTCCCCAAAGCGGTTGCCACGGCTGCAATGCACCAGTCGTCGATGGCATATTCCATGGCGCGGGCCACCGATTCAACCTGCGAATCGGCAGGAATGTATCCCTGCAATTTTACAAAGTCAACACCGCGGAAATCGCTCATAGCCGAAGCTTTCATCGCTTCAAAAGCTTTTTCAGCATCAAATCCGTGGAATCCTTTTAAAAAGGCATCGGCAATTACGGGAATAGCGTGGTAGCCCACCATGCAGTTGGTTTCGTTGGCATGCAGGTGCCACACCGGCAGTTTTCCCTGCTGGTCGTAAATGGCAAGCATGGTATTTACAAAATCGTTGATGCGGTTGGGCTGAACCAGTGTGAATAACGGGTGTGCAGCGCGATAGGTATCCCACAACGAAAAAGTGGTGTAAGTCTGGTAGCCCGGATTTTGGTGAACCTGTTTGTCGGCACCGCGGTAATCGCCGTTGGCATCGTTAAACAGCGATGGTGCAATCATGGTGTGATACAGTGCGGTATAGAATATTTTTTTGTTGGAAAGATTTGAAGTTTCCACTTTTATTTTGCCCAGTTCGGTATTCCACATGGTTTGTGCAATTTTCTTTACGCCTTCGAAATTCCATTCACCCAGTTCTTTATCGATTTCAGCCAAAAGATTGTTTTTTGCACCTTCGGCGCCTGTAGCCGAAATGCCTGTTTTTGCCAGCAATTCGCCATTACTTTCAAAACCAACCAATGCGGTTAAAATACCTTCGCCGTCGTTTGCATCCAAAACTTCAAAGCTTTTAATTTCTTTCGAGAATTGAGTGTAAAAGAAAATTTTCTGGTCTTCGGCCCAGCCTTTTGAAAAGCGGTAACCCTGAATGGTGTTTTTGTCAACCTGTTCAACAGAACCATAGGTTATTTTATCCCAGCCGGTACCGTATTTAAGTTCGACGACAATTTTTGAATCACCTTCGTTATTGAATTTGTAACGATGAAAACCGACTCGGTTTGTGGCAGTGAGTTCAGCATCGATATTATAGCGGTCGATATGAAGTGAATAATAACCCGCTTTTGCTTCTTCTTTTTCGTGTGAATATTTCGATTTCCAGGGGTAAGGAATGGTATCGGCACCGGGTTTGAAATCATCGGTAACGGGCATAAAAACCACATCGCCCAAATCGCCGATTCCGGTTCCGCTCAAATGTGTGTGGGCAAAACCAATCAGGATAGAATCGGAATAATGATAACCCGAACACCAGTCCCAGCCCTGTGTCTCGTTATTCGGGCCAAGCTGAACGGCGCCAAAAGGAACGCTGGCACCCACAAAAACATGGCCGTGGTAACCACTGCCAATCAACGGGTCAACGAACTGGGTGTAATCGGTTATAACATTTTGCGCCGGTTTCTGGCACGAAAAACTGATAAAAAGAATCGATATTAAAATGGCGTAATATGCTGACTTCATCTTTGAATATATTGAATTGTTTCAATTCGTTAGCGTGTTAGGGTAACAATATTTAGAAAAATAAAACACAAAGACACAAAGGCACAAAGTTTGAATTTTCTTGGTGTCTTCGTGTCTTTGTGTTGTTATACTATAATTCGCGGATTTTGATGTTGCGGAACCAAACCGGATAACCGTGGTCCTGTAAACCGATGTAACCGTCTTTAGCAATTCCTTCGGTCCAGCCGGGGAACGATTTGAATTTGCTGTTCTGCACCATGGTGTCCCATTCTGGCGTCCAGTGGGTGTATTCCACTACTTTGGTGCCATTCATGCTGATAACGGCTTTACCGTCTTGAACTTTAATTACACAGGTATTCCATTCACCAGCAGGATTCACAGTTTTTGGATCGGCGGCAATCAGGTCGTACAGCGAGCCGGCCAAGTGACTGGCTATTTTATTGTCGGTGGCATCTGCATTATCCAACACCTGAATTTCGGGAGCTGCATAATAAATAGGTTTTCCCGGAACTTCGCGAACGTAGTAGAAAATGCCCGAATTAGCCATTTGGCTGGCTTTCCAGTCGATAGAGAGTTCGAAGTTTTTGAACTTTTTATCAGCAAAAAGAATGTCGCCATTGGCGCCTTGTCCAGGTTTTTTCCCTTCTCCAATGAATACTTTCATGGCATCGTCTTCAATTACCCAGTTGGCAGGCATGGCTGTACCGTTACACTGGCGCCACCCGGAAAAATCCTTGCCGTTGAATAAAAGTATCCAACCTTCTTTTTTCTCTTTTTTCGACAGTGTATTAACCTGCGAAAATGCAGTCCCAGCTATTAAAATAGCTGCAATTACAAAAGCAAAAAATTTCTTCATTTCATTATAAAGAATGAACTTGAGAACATAAAAAGCCAA
>CAZHKI010000539.1:0-2576 GCA_964533365.1 uncultured Maribellus sp.
AATCTGAAATTCTTCCGAACAGCGTTTCCTGTCGAAATTGCAAACCCAGCAGGTTCCCAGTTCCAGTTCAGTCGCTTTCAGTATCAGGTGATCAACTGCAATGGAAATGTCGATGTCGGCCGAATCTTTCTGGTCGTAACCTCTTTTCCATGACTGTGAATGATCGGAACAGGCAATAATAACAACCGGCGCTGTTTTAAACCATTCCCGCGGATAGACTGCCTGAATTTTTTGCAGGTTCGCAGTTTCGCGTATCACAATAAAATGCCAGGGCTGAAAATTAACAGCCGACGGGGCAAGCCTGCCAGCCTCGAGAACCTGGAGCAATTTTTCCTGTTCAACCATTTTACTCTTAAATTTTCTGACCGAAAACCTGTTTTTTATGATTTCATCTAGACTTATTTTCATTCTGATTCATTTTTATTACAATGGCAATTTAAACGAAAAATGCCGTTTCGTTTGCAATTTGATATTAAATTTTCAGGAGTATTTTCAGTTGTTTATAAAGGATTGCCTTTTTATCTTCGTTTGAAAGTAACAAGTTTATTCGGTAAGGCTCAATGTGTTATAAAACAGAAGTGAAGCTTGTAACATCCCTGTAATTCAGGCGTCTTCCTGATACCAATAAAACGAAAACAGAAAACAGTTTCTAAAAACAAAAAATTTGAAGTCATGAAAAAATTAAGTTTTGTATCGGTACTGATGTTGGGATTGTTTCTGATGTCAGTAACAGTAAATGCCACAGGCCTGCGGACCGAATTCAGTGAATTTGAAATTTCCCCGGTGAACGATTTGTATTTGGGGAAAAGCGTGCAGAAGGTCTGGACGCTGAGCTACAGTCAGAACGAAGTTCCGGTAACCGTTGTAAAACACAAAACAGTGGAAGGAGTTGAATATACCGTTCATTCCGAACATTTCGAGGTTAGTTATGCTTCTGTTGCTACCGGTTTTGGCGTCAGGGAAGTCAGGAAAAGCTGGAGCAATGTTCCTAAAAAAATCAACAATGCAGTTTTAAACCAGACCGAAATGAAAAACCAGCAAATTATAACACCCAACAAGGTGAGTGACGAAGTGGCATTGGGATTGATTGCCAGTTACCTGCCCGATTTACTGAACGATGGTTACACCCACCTTTTGAATTAAAATTTCAGTTAATGGATTAAAAACCGCGGGAAACTGCGGTTTTTTTATTTAAATGCATCCGCAAACCAATCCATCGGCCAAACTGTCAAGAAATTCTCCGGTTTTTTCCTTTTCCTGCGAAGTCCCTTTACAATTTTTACAAACCGGCAGTCCCACATCGCTGTTTAATTCAGAGGTTTCGGGAGTTACCGGCGAACCACAAACAAAACATTTGTGTTTAAAATCTTCCATTTCCAAAATCAATTGTTTCTGCAAAGGAACTAAAAAAAGTGGCAGCTTTTGTCAGTATATATTCACAAAACCGGAAATAATGACCCAATACCGGAAATAACCAGTTTTGGCATAATTGTTATAAAACTAAAGGGATCGTTTTTTAAGCCTTTACATTTCATTACATTTGCAGAGGCTTTTAAATTAATTTAAGAAAATCGAAAAATGGCTTTTGTTACCAAAATTCTGGGAAAAATATTAGGGAATAAATCGGAACGGGATATTAAGGAAGTTTCCCCCCTGGTTGAAAAAATCAAGGAAGAATACAAACGGATATCACAGCTTTCGAACGACGGGTTGCGGCTCGAATCGGATAAACTGAAACAAATCATTGACGAACGCATAAAACCCGAAGAAGATGAAATTACTTCATTGAAACTGAAAGTTGAAGAAGCTGATATTCTGGAGAGTGAAAAAATTTATGAGCAGGTTGACAAACTGGAAGCGCGAATTGATGAGAAGCTGGAAGAAGTATTGAATGAAGTCCTTCCGGCAGCATTTGCCCTGATAAAGGAAACCGCCCGAAGGTTTACCGAAAACGAAACCGTGGAAGTAACTGCCAACCAGTTTGACCGCGATTTGGCAGCAAAACGCGAAAGCATCATCATCCAGGGTGAAAAAGCCATCTGGAAAAACAGGTGGATGGCCGGTGGTAGTGAAATAACCTGGAATATGGTTCATTATGATGTGCAGTTAATTGGCGGGGTTGTTTTGCACCAGGGAAAAATTGCCGAAATGGCCACCGGTGAAGGAAAAACGCTGGTTGCCACGTTGCCGGTTTTCCTGAATGCCCTAGCCCGGCGCGGTGTTCATGTGGTTACCGTGAACGATTACCTCTCGAAACGTGACGCCGAATGGATGGGCCCCATTTATGAATTTCACGGGTTGACCGTCGATTGTATCGACAAACACCAACCCAACTCCGAAGCCCGGAGAAAAGCATACAATGCCGATATTACATTTGGTACAAATAACGAATTTGGTTTCGACTACCTGCGCGACAACATGGCCATCAACCACGAAGATTTGGTGCAACGCAAACACCATTATGCTATGGTAGATGAGGTAGATAGCGTATTAATCGATGATGCTCGTACTCCATTAATTATTTCAGGACCGATACCAAAAGGCGATGAGCAAGAATTCCAAATGCTCAAACCAAG
>CAZHKI010000540.1:0-2559 GCA_964533365.1 uncultured Maribellus sp.
CATTGGCGAAACATTCTACGAAACCATCCTGAAATCGATGCTTTCGGTAGGGTACAATTTTCCGAAAAAGAATATCCTGATTTCCTCGGGGCCGTCGCGCGGAAAAATCGAACTGCTGAAAAGTGCCCGGATGCTGAAGGAAAAAGGGTACAACCTGTTTGCCACCGAAGGCACCCACCGGTTTTTCAGCGAAAACGGTGTGGAAAACACCCTGCTCCACTGGCCCGATGAAGAAGACCGCCACCCGAACATCATCGAGTATCTGAAAGAAAAGAAAATCGACTTGGTCATCAACATCCCGAAAAACAATACCCGCAGGGAACTAAACAACGGATATCGCATCCGGCGAAATGCCATCGACTTCAACATTCCGCTGATTACCAACGCCCGCGTGGCCAGCGCGTTCATTTATGCCATCTGCAGGTACAAAATAGAAGATATTTCAATAAAAAGCTGGGATGAATATTAACCGGTAACCCGGTAAAAACGAAAAAGCATCAACCCTGTGGCTGATGCTTTTTTGCTAATTCAGGATTTCTCTGATTTTCCATCGTTTTAATTTTCCTTCATCCTTCATGGGACAACCGGAAAAAGCCGGGGCAAGGGTAACTTTCACCTTCCAAACCGGACCTTTTACCGTGGAAACCATTTCATGCCTGTTTCTGTTCTGACTCATTGCTTTCAATACTTTGTAATTCTGTTTTCAGGGTGAAAGTACAGAAAACGGAAAAATACCCATAAAATTTTCTGCCAATGACCTTATTTTACAGACAGAAACGGGAATTTCAGCGGGGAAATAAAAACCACAAAAAAAGGAAGATGGGTTTATCTCCCTTTATATTCCTTGAATGGTTTTTTTTTGAATCATTTTTTCTTCATTTATCCGCCAATACAGGTTCAATAATCTTTACATTTTCAAGGGTGGTGAGTGTCATTACCTCGCCATTTTTTTTGCCTAAAAACCGTGAAAAGAACGGTGCATTCAACATCGATACATATGTTTTACCATTTTTTTCGTACACCGAAACACGGCAGGGCATCAATGCTGAAACCACCCTATCGTCAGTCCCTTTTAAAACCTGGTACGCATGTTGCGGGCTACAAAGCGAAAGCACTGTAACCGGGGCGACCTCAAAACCGTTCTTAATCATGGTGGCCTGCAAATCGTACTGGTGCGACACATTCCAGCGATGTTCTGTTGCTGATTCTACAATGGCATCAACCGTTTCCTGAAACCCCAGCTTACTTTCTTTCTCAATAAACATTTTTCCCGATGCCACAGCAAAAACCAGCAAAACTGTTAATGCAACTCCAATTATCAACCCCATAACGAACATTATTATTCCCTTTTTCATCTCTTTTAAATTAAAAGTTTGAATGGAAGAACAATCCTGTTGCCCTTTTGTTTTACTGTTTTTCATTTTGACAGACTGTTGAGGTAAAAAAAATCCACCCGCCAAATAGCGGATGGATTTTCAGTGGATTTCCTGGTAATAAGTTCTATTTCAATACATCAAGTACTTCCCGATAATTGGGTTCGTCCACAATTTCGGGTACCTGCTGGGTGTAAATTACGGTTCCCTGTTCGTCGAGTACTATCACCACGCGGGAATGCAAACCCTGAAGCGGGCCATCGGCAATTTCAAGCCCGTAGTTTTTGCCAAAGTCGCCCGAAACGTAATCGGAAAGCGTAACCACATTTTCAATTCCTTCTGCTCCACAAAATCGTGACTGGGCAAATGGCAAATCGCGCGAGATGCAAAGAACCCGGGTGTTTTTCAAACCGGCGGCTGCCTGGTTAAAATAGCGGACGGAAGCTGCGCAGGTGCCGGTATCGAGGCTGGGGAAAATATTTAAAACCAGCTTCGAACCTTTAAAATCGCTCAACCCAACCCGCGACAAATCACCTTTTACCAACGTAAAATCTTTGGCTTTTTCGCCTGTGGCAGGCAGTTGCCCAACGGTATGAATGATATTTCCTTTTAATGTAATTTGTGCCATAATCTTTTCAATTTTTGTTTTGTAACTTCTTTTGACCGTTAAACAGAAATCCCTGCCAAATGTTGAAACGAAATGCAACTTTTTACCATTTCAGGCTGAAATGACTGAAAAAAACTTCCAATCAGTACAATCCTTCCACCGATAAATACCGGTCGCCAAGGTCGTACAGAAAAGTAAGAATTTTCGAACCGGCCGGTAATTCTTTTATCTTTTTTGCCACAGCCGCCAGCGACGCCCCGGATGAAATACCAACAAACAAACCTTCTTCTTTAGCTGCTCTCTGTGCATATTCAAACGCTTCGGCCTTACCAATCTGAATTGTACCATCAAGCAGTGTGGTGTTCAGGTTGTCGGGGATAAAACCGGCGCCAATTCCCTGGAGCGGGTGTGGCCCGGGTTGCCCGCCACTGATGACCGGACTGGTTTCCGGTTCAACGGCAAACACTTTCAGGTTGGGGAATTTTTGTTTCAGCACTTCGGCAACTCCCGAAATGTGGCCCCCGGTGCCCACTCCGGTAATCAGGTAATCAAATCCTTCGGGGAAATCGCGGATAATTT
>CAZHKI010000541.1:0-2555 GCA_964533365.1 uncultured Maribellus sp.
CGTTGAACCCGGTTTTTATACCGTAATTGATGCTAACCGGCAAATCTTTTAATTCGGTGCCGTTCCGTTTCATTTGTTCGAGTTTACGTTCATCAGCAGGTGGAATAATGGTCCAGCTTTCCGAAGAAAAGGTTTTTGTGGTTTTATTGTTTTCAAAATAGGTTTCCAAATCAGCAATATTGGCATTTAACGCGCAAGCCTCCGTTTTTAACTGATAGGGCTCGTTCGTCAAAATAAGTATGTGAGGGTCAACCACGGCATCAGCAAAAACCGGTATTCCAGGAAAATCAATTAGTATTTTGGGATTTACAGTTGTTGAAAGATATTTTCTCAGGCTTTCGCCATAATTTACCCGCATCCATTTATTTGAAGTAATAAAACTCAAATATCCTTTGGGTTTTAAAATCTGACAACCACGCTCGTAAAATAAACAATATAAGTCGGCGCTTCTATTATAAGTTTCGTAACCGCATTTCGAAAGTTTTTCGCTCATTTCGCCCATGGTTTGCAGTTGCACATACGGCGGATTTCCAATTACCACATCGAAACCGCCGGTGTATTCTGTGCGGAAAGCGTGTTCGCGGGAGCATATCATTTCGTCGATCATATCGACAAGGGAGCATCCGACAAGGGAGCATCCGACAAGGGGGCCTGCCGTGTCAAGGGGGCCTGCCGTGTCAAGGGAGCATGCCATGTCAAGGGGGCATGCCATGTCAAGGGGGCATGCCATGTCAAGGGGGCATGCCCCCTTGTTGTCCAGCCCGTGCTTCTTCCGGTTATTGCGGATATAGGCAATGGCATTGTCCAAGTATTCGTCGGTATCTACTTCTACTTTTCCGAACTTCTGCGTCCACACAGGACGCTGCGTAGTTCCCCGGACAGGACTATCCGGCAGCGGGGCACTCCCCGAACCGGCACCCGTCCCGCTACCCGCCAAGGGGGCATCCGAAGAGATACCCGGCGAACCGGCACCCGTCCCGCTACCCGCCAAGGGGGCATGCCCCCTTGTTGCTACCGTATATCCCCGTTCCCGGTTTCGGTTTTTCGCGCTTACCGATTTCAGTTTTCCCACAATTCCGGGAAGTTCTTTTTCGTCGCATACCAGCAGCAGGTGCATGTGATCGCCACAGATATTGTACGCCAGAATATTCAGCTTGTCGGCAAGGGCAATTTCCTTTATCGTTCTGGTGATTATCAGTTCATCCTGCTCATCGAACCATTCTGCTTCACCCAGTTCAACATGGCAATTGAACATCCGTTGCGAATAGCGCGAATTATGTGTGGCTGTTGTAACATGCCACACTTTTTTCCTTTTCTTCTGAAAAACATTTGGAAACTCTGTGTGCCAGTTAAACGCGGGGTTATAACCCCGTGTTTCGCCTGCTATATCGGGGTCGTCAATCAGCGAGTTGCCGCATTTAATATTGTTGCTGAGCGTGTTTAGTTTGCGTCCTTTTTGTGCGGTTCGCAGCCACAACGAGAGTTTCGCAATTTCAACCGATTCTTCGTTGAGGTCAACGCCGTAAATGTTTTTCTCCAAAATATCGGTGGTAATGTCGGAGAAAATAATTGCGCCGCCCAAAAGTTGTCTGCGCAATTCGTCAATTTTCCGGTGTTCGTTTATCAAAAATTCCAGCGCCTGGTTTAAAAAAGCGCCAGAACCGCAAGCCGGGTCGAGAATGGTTAACGTTAAAAGCCAGTTGCGATAATTGTCCAGTTTTTTGTCTAATGTGCGTACAATTTCCTTTTTCCGGTTTTTCCTGCCTTTTGCATATTCTTCGTCAATAATTCCGAGTTCAGTCCGTTTTTCTTTGCAAAGTTTTCCAACTGTATTTTCAACAATGTATTTGGTAATGTATTTTGGCGTGTAAAAAATACCGTCCCGTTTACGAATGTTGCCAGACGACGGAGCATGCTCCGTCGCTGACAGCGAATGCTCGAAGATATGCCCAAGTATATTTACATCCACATCGGTTTCGTAGTCGTACTGACTTAATTTCAGGGTGTGTTCGTACAAAATATCATCGTCGATGGTAATGTTGTCGAGTATTTCATCGGGTTTAAAAAGACCGCCGTTGTATGCGAAGATATCGTATTTCTTTCCATTGTAACCGGTGTCCATGTACCCGAAATATTTTTTGAAACGAGAGTACAACGGAAAATATTCGTCGTACTTTTCTTTTAAGTCAGCCCACTGTTTTACAATTTCGCTGATAGAGTTTGGCGGAAGCAATAACCTGTCTTCGGCAAAAAAGATAAACAGAAAACGGTCGAGCAGTTTTTGCGTTTTTTTGAAAAGCAGAAGTTTGTCGGTTTCAGGATTGTTTTTTACAAGGTTGTTGTAAATCGCCTCGCGGAACTTTGAATAGTCGGCATATAATTTTTTAGTGATATTTTCTTCCTGTAAAACCGATGATTCTTTGATTTTTAAGGGCAAATCGTTTAACAGATTTTCTTTTGCCAGACAAAGCCAAAGCAACGAAAACTGTTCCCGTGTCAGGTTGAATAAATCAAAATCGATGTGGTCAACCGCATTTTGAATGTAAAAACGGAGT
>CAZHKI010000542.1:0-1361 GCA_964533365.1 uncultured Maribellus sp.
CTGGTACATGAAATACTGGTAAAAAACGAAATCGAAAAAAGCAGGTTAAAAACCACTGATTTCAGGGTTTACGAGAACTGGAAACCGGCTGATAAAAAGAACGAAAGGATATTTTTGGGTTTTAAAGCCACGCACGATTTACAACTTGAACTCCCTTTGGATAACCGGCTGATAAATGCCGTACTGAGCGACCTCACGCAAAAAAATGCCGGAATATCATTCTCCATTCGTTTTGATGTTTCGAATAAAGAAAGCTACAAAAAACAACTGATACAAAATGCGGTAGCTGATGCGATGGAATCGGCACAAACAATTGCTGATGCCGCTGGCATAAAATTAAAAGAGATTGCGAACATTAATTTTTCGTTCAGCGAAATCGTATTCCATAACAAAAACGTTTTGTACGAATCTCAATTAGACTACTCACGGGCAACCATGCCCGAGTTTTCGCCCGATGAAATTGATGCGAAAAAAAATATTACAATGGTTTGGAGGATTGAATAAATCCGTCGAAATAAAGAATTTATCGAATGGGGATTGCTAAAACAATGAATGCAATTGGTGAATACGATTTTTATTCATTGGCTTACAAAAAACAGAACTTTTCCAGGCCACTTTGAAGAAATTTTAACGGATAAGTTTTTTCTAAAAACTGTAATAGACCGCCAGAAATTAGTTTCCCCCCCCGGATCAACTGAAGCTACAATGAATTAATGGCCGTCACCGGGTCGAGCCGGGCAGCAGAACGGGCCGGCATTAATCCGGCAACAAAACCAATCACGGTCGAAATTAAAAGACCGCGGATGATGTTCCCGGCGGTGAGAATAATGGTAAATTCGCTGACAGAATTCACAATCAGGGTCCCGAAAAAAATCAGGATTAGCCCGACAATTCCGCCGATGAGCGAAAGCACCACCGCTTCGAAAATGAATTCAAGTAAAATGAAATAGCGTTTTGCTCCTATGGATTTCTGAATGCCGATAATTTTGGTGCGTTCTTTTACAGAAACAAACATGATGTTGGCAATTCCAAATCCGCCCACAAGGATGGAGAATCCGCCAATAATCCAGCCAGCCATGTTAAACACCACAAAAAACTGGTCAAACTGGTTTGATATGAGGTTGACCTCGTTCATCGCAAAGTCGTTCTCCTCAACGGGTTTCAGCTTGCGGATGGAACGCATAATGCCTTCCAGTTCGGCAATAAACCGTTCCTGCTCAACATCGGGCTTGGCTTTTATGCAAATGGTCTGACCAATATCGCGGTTTCTGATATCGTTCATGTATAACGATTTAATCACCGGAATATGAATGTATTTGTCCATGCTGGTGCCAAACATATCCTGCCCCATTTTTTCATAA
>CAZHKI010000542.1:1371-2525 GCA_964533365.1 uncultured Maribellus sp.
TCCTGGGATGACGCAAAAATTCTTCCACAGACCCCTGCCCCATTTTTTCATAAACACCAATGATGTTGAATTTGTACCCCTGGATTTTCAGGATTTGCCCTACCGGGTTCATTCCACTGAACAACTGCGATGCAATTTCCGACCCGATTAACGTTACCGGCGCACCGGTGTTCATTTCTCCTTCAGTAAAATAGCGGCCTTGTGTTAATTTCAGGTTCCAAATATCGTATAGTCCGTAAGAGGTGGCGATGACCGTTGCATTTTCAATTTTGTCGGTACCCGATTGAACGGTTCGGCTGAAACCGTAAAAAAATACGGCATCATCGAATGTATTTCCCCGCCGCACCAGTTCAAAGGTTTCATCCAAATCGGGGACAGGCCGGTTGAGGTAGCGCCACCACGGATATTCGGTTTCCCCTTCGGGCGGCGTCCAAGGCCATTTCTGAATATATACCATGTTGCTGCCCAGCGAATTCAGGCTGTTGCGGATGTAACGCTCCAACGAGTCGATGACTGTAAATACGGAAATGATGGCAAAGATACCGATGGTAATCCCGAGCAACGATAAAAATGTGCGCAGCTTGTTGGCCGTTAGCGAGCCGTATGCAAAAGAAAAACTCTCGAAAATTAACCTTGCCAGAAGCATTTTTTTGTAACTGAATTGCTTGTAAAAATAATTATTGTTCCGATTGAAATTTCAAATCCTTGAAACTTTCATTCCGGAACAACCTATTAGTGTCAGTTTTTTCTCCCGATTACAATCCTGATGTGAAAAAGGTTTTGTAATTCTATAAAATCAGCGACATTTTTTGGAAAGCTTATGTTTTTTAATCGGATCTTTCCTGTTTTTTCTATCTTTGCAAACGAAAAAGAAGTATGGAATAAATGACTGATAATAAAAAAATTAAGACTGCGCTGATTTCAGTCTTTCACAAAGAAAACCTCGATAGCATTGTCAGAAGGTTAAACGAACTGGGCGTTAAAATTTTAAGTACCGGCGGGACTAAAAGTTTTATTGAATCGCTGGGCGTTGAAGTTACATCGGTGGAAAGCCTTACCGGTTATCCGTCGATTCTGGGCGGCCGTGTAAAAACCCTGCACCCGAAAGTATTCGGCGGGATTTTGTCGCGCCGCGACAATCCGGGCGATGCAAG
>CAZHKI010000543.1:0-2489 GCA_964533365.1 uncultured Maribellus sp.
TGAGAATGTCCCTAAAATTCCGGCTGTTGCCATCAGTACGAAGGGGGCTAATCTGCTGTCGCAGTGGCTGACTCATGATCCCGTGTTGAAATTCTTTTTCCGTACAACCTGTGTGACTTTGCCTGAAGTCACTTCATACAATGTAATTGGTGAAATCAAAGGTTCAGAGTTTCCCGAACAAATTATTACCGTTGGTGGACACCTGGATGCCTGGGAGGCTGGCGAAGGCGCACACGACGACGGCGCCGGGTGTATGCAGAGTATCGAAGTACTGCGGTTGTTTCAGAAGCTGGGAATTCAGCCCCGCCGGACCATCCGGGCGGTTATGTTTATGGACGAGGAAGTGGCGCAACGCGGCGGAAAGGAATATGCCCGTCAGGCTGTTCTAAATAACGAGAAGCATTATTTTGCCCTCGAAGCCGACCGCGGCGCATACATGCCGAAAGGGTTTGGCGTTTCAGCCCCCGAAGTGCGGCTGGAAAAAATTCTTGCCCTGAAAAAATATTTTGAGCCTTATGGAATTACACAGTTCGTTAAAGGTGGAGGAGGCGTCGATATTGCCCCGCTGGGCGAGCTGGGGATCCCGCTTTCGTCATTTATTCCCGAAATGCAACGTTATTTTGATGTCCACCATTCGGGCTTCGATACCTTTGAGCAGGTGAATTTCAGGGAGTTTCAGATGGGAAGCGCCGCTATCGCCTCGTTTATTTACCTGATCGATAAATACGATTTGTAACGCTTTTTTGTCGCTTTTCAATTGTTTTTTCCGTTGTTTTCAAAATCCTGAGTCTTTTTACTATGGGCGATAGGTTATCTTTATCTAAACTCATTCCAAATAAACTTGGTGGTTAAAAAAAAACATTTACATTTGTCACATACAAAATCGGAAAAAAATGAATTTATATTTTCAACATAGCTTTTCAGGACTGACCTCAGCCAAAGGTTATGGTAAATTCATATTACCGTCGTTATCTATGTCTATGCGCTAGCCTTTATTCAGTGGCAGAACACTGATTAAAGGCACATTTGATTCTGAGCGTTAAATTCACAAGTTATTAAAAATCAAATTTTTTACCATGTCGAATCGTGTTATCCGATTGGGTGGCAGCAGCATAGGAAACAACCCTTCCATCCTGAATTTGAAAGAATATGTAAACAAAACCAGCGGGCGCAAGTATGTTGTGGTTTCGGCCATTCCCGAATTGCTGAAATTGCTGAACGAAAGCCTGGCCTCCGTTTTTCAGCAAAAAACTGCCGGTAATGAGTTGGTTGAAAGAATCAGCAACGAATTCACTTCGCGTCTGCAACAGTCTCCTTCACCTGAATTTTACTTATTAACCTCTCAGGTGGTTAATCTTTTAAAGGGAATTGCATTAACCGGTGATTATTCAAAAGCATTAAGGGACCAGGTTTTAAGTTTTGCCGAAAAACTTACGGTGGAGATACTGAAAAATCAATGGAAGGAAGCCGTTGTAATTTATCCGGAAGAAATTGAATTAAAAGCGACAGCAGATTTTGGAAATGCAACGTTTGTTTCGGTTTCGTCCGAAAAAGTTGAGCGGTTGCCAGAAGGTGTTTATTTGATTCCGGGAACATACGGATTGACCGAAAACGGGAAAACTGCCCGAACAGGGAAAACCGCGGCTGATTACACGGCGGCTTTTTTAACCGCTTCGTGTGGCGCCGAAAAACTTGAGCTTTGGGGGCTCGACAGCGATTTTCTAAAAGCCGATCCCCGGATTGTCCCAAACCCGCCTGTCATGGAGCGGCTCACCTATTCCGAAGCCAGCGAACTGGCATATTTTGACCATTATTCGTTTCACCCGCGTACAGTTGAACCGCTTGAAAACCTGCATATTCCCATTCATGTTGTCGATGCATCATCGGCTGAAGGGTTGATTAAAACCCGGATTAACACCGAAACGCATATTGACGATAAAATTGTGAAAAGCGTGGCTTGTTCTGAAGATATTTCGCTGTTGAAACTTGACGGTCCCGGAGTCGGGCTGAAACCCGGTATTCTTGCCCGGGTGACTACCTGTCTGAACGATGCCGGAATTAACATTAAATCGGTGATCACTTCACAGATTTCGATCAACCTCATTCTTGAGAAAAGTACCGGCGAAAAAGCGCTGGAGCTGACTGAAAAACTGGGCTTTACGTCGGTGAGAGAGATTTCTTTGCAAAAAGATGTGTCTTTGATAGGCATTGTTGGCCACGGGATGCAGCAAAATTATGGCGTTTCGGCGCGTATTTTTTCTGCGGTGGCGCAACACCAAATCAATGTTTTGCTGAGTGGTTCCGGCGCGTCCGACCTGGTCAGTTATCTGGTCGTAAAAAGTTCAGACAAGGAAAAAAGCGTTCGCGAAATATATCATGCGTTCTTTCATGCCAGTTGATTTCTTCACTCGCTTGAAAGTTACGGTAATTAGTGGAATGGTGAATGTAACCCTCTGTAATAACAAGTATTTTCAACATTAAAATTATAA
>CAZHKI010000544.1:0-2486 GCA_964533365.1 uncultured Maribellus sp.
GCAACGATATCCTTGTCAAAACTGGCGGTTTCAGTTAGAACCACCACCGGCTCATTTTCAGGAAACTGAGGCACAATATCCACCGGAATTCCAATCATCCCGAGATAAGTCTGCAAAAAATCCTCGCCTGTCGAGTGAAAAGGTTTATAACATTTTACGCCCACCGGGTTGCCAAGTCCGCCCAGAACTTTGTCAACCACCGACAGCGAATAACCGGCCACTCCCGAAAATTTGCGAGGGAAGAATTCGCTTCCGTCAGCTTGTTTCCGTGGCTTTTTCATCTCATCAAAATCGAAACTGGTGCCGGTTCCTTTCCACGATGTCTGGTAAATCGGGTTGTAATTGGTGTTCATCTGGCGGATATCAAACAGCGTGATTTCGGGCGCTTTGGCAAACATCGTAATCCAAAGTTGTTCGGCGTATCGGTCGAGCGGATTGCCGCCGCCTGTGTCCACCCAACCGCCAAAATTCTTCGTAGGTTTCAGGTTTTCGTAATACCTGAAAACAGCGTACCCGAGATATTGCTGCAGGTGCTGGTTTCCGCTTCTGTCGCGGGTTTCGGTTCCGGTGTACACACCATCAAACTGAACAGGCCCGGCTTCGAGGTTAAATCCGAGTCCCTGGAAATGTTCGTACCAGTTGGGATATTTAATAATCACCTGTACTTTCGGGTTCACCTTTTTAGCAGGGTTAATCACCAAATCGCTGGCAGCATTTTTCATCAGGTCGAGGCGGAAATCGGTCCAGCTTTTTTCGCCTTTTGCGGCAACACACAAATCGCATTTGCAACTGGTGAAAAAGAAATCGTCGAGAATAAAGAAATCAAAATGTTTGGCCGTGTGCTCAGCAATCTCTTTTACTTTCTGCCGGTTTTCGGGATTCGTATAACAAAAAGTCTGGAAATTATTGCTTTCGTCGATGGTGTAAGTGATTCCGCCAGCCACTTCAACACCTTTTGACTGAAAGAATTTTTTAGCTGCTTCGAGCGTTGCATCGGGCACAATCAGCAAATCGCGGTGGGTTTCGAGGTAAATTCTGTCGACATGCAACTGGCGCGAAAGTGTATCCCAAACGGTTGTGAGCCATTTCGGGTCGGCCATTTTTTCCACTTCGTAGGCGCGACAGTAAACGGCCACTTTAAAGTTTTTGTAGGCTTGTGCATTTACCTGCAAGGCAATGATGGTCAATAAAATAACGGTAAATAATTTCAGATTTTTCATGTTGGTTTAGTTTTAGTTTGTTATTGCCGTCCGATTTATCGGACGGGTTCAATATAAATGGGAAACCGGGCTTCAGCCACATTCTGATTATTGGGCTAAAGCCCGGTTAACCTTGTATTTCAATCCGTTGGCTGAAGCCAACGGTAATTTTCATTACAGTTTTTTGAACCGAACAGCCATTCCGCCGCCAGCACCCAAAATAATGGGCAGCGTTGATGTTTTGTCAACAGCAACGGTTGAAATGACTACTTTTTCTGGTTCATTTTGCCAGGTGGTTCCGGGAGCGTCGGCATAAATCTGCGCTTCGTAACCGCCATCACCCAGAAAATCGAGCGAAACGGTGAATTCGCGGCCTTCTTCGTTGGTCATACTTCCCAGGTACCAGTCGTCGCTTTTGCGGTCTTTGCGCACCGTGGTAACATATTCGCCAATTTCGCCATTCAGCACTTTGGTGTCGTCCCAGTCCACCGGAACATCTTTCAGAAACTGGAAAGCCGGATTGCCGTCGTAGTTATCGGGCAGGTCGGCCAGCATCTGAATCGGCGAATAAAGCGTCACGTAATAAGCCAACTGTTTTGCCACAGTTGTGTGAACCGAACGGTTGTTAAAACCCTGTTCTTCGTTCAAATCAAAAATACCAGGTGTAAAATCCATCGGACCACTCAACATGCGGGTAAAAACAAGATTCAGTGTATGGTTCGGCGGGTTGCCGTCGCTCCACGCATCGTATTCCATTCCGCAGGCGCCTTCGCGCGACATCATATTCGGGTAAGTGCGGCGCTCGCCTGTGTCTTTAATCGGTTCGTGGAAATTGACAGCCAACTGGTATTCAGCCGCTTTTTTCAAAACGTAGCGGTAATAATTCACACCAAACTGACCGTGATGCCACTCTTGCATATTCAAACGCGAACCCACCTGACCAATTTTGATATCGTGAATTCCCATTTTCTGGTACAACGCCATTCCCGAATCAATTTGCGTCATATAATTTATCAGGTTCGAACCGGTTTCGTGGTAACCAATCAGTTTCACGCCTTTGCTGTCGCCGTATTTCACCACTTCTTCGAGGTTGAAATCGTCTGTTGATTTTGTAAAACTGAACATGTGCATCGCGTTCTCGTACCAGGCCGGCGTCCAGCCTTTGTTCCAGCCTTCAATCAACAGTCGGTCGATGCCGAGTTTCTGGCAATAATCGATGTACCATTTGGCATTTTTTGTGGAAGCGCCGTGTTTTTCGCTCTCCCAGAAAGTGTATTTGCTGATGTG
>CAZHKI010000545.1:0-2471 GCA_964533365.1 uncultured Maribellus sp.
TGGACTGGGCTACGGGTTCGGGATAAAAGAAGAACTGCTCGAAGCCGGCCCCGACTATTTTACGGAAAGTGTGGAAGGCTTGTCAAGAATTTTAAAATCCTGAGTTTTCACCGAATTGAATCAATTTTGTAACTTACATCATGATTTCAATAAACGAGAATGAAAACGCCACCTTATCTGAAACCAGGCTCCAAAATCCGTATGGTTTCGCCATCGGGAAAAATCAGTGAAGAACATATTCTTCCGGCAGTTGAATGGTTGGAAAAGCAAGGTTACGCCGTTGAACTGGGGCGTCATGTTTTTGCACAGCATTATCAGTTTGCCGGTACCGACAACCAGCGGATGGAAGATATGCAGGAGGCCCTCGACGACCCGGAAACAACTGCCATTATTTGTTCGCGGGGCGGTTATGGGATGGTCCGTATTCTTAAGCGGCTCAACTTCGACCAGTTTCTGAAATTTCCAAAATGGCTGGTGGGATTCAGCGATATCACCATTTTGCATGCCTGCCTGAACAACCGGAGAGTGGCAACTATTCACGGAGCCATGCCCCGTTATTTTTTTGGTGACGACGGCATTCCTACCGAAAACCTGCATTCGCTGATGCAGTTGCTCACTGGTGAAAAAGTTTTCTATTCGTTCCAAAACGGGGAGAATAACCGGAAAGGAAAAGCTTCAGGGGAACTGGCAGGAGGAAATCTTTCCATCATTTCCAGCATGCACGGAACACCTTGTGAACTCAAAACCAACGGAAAAATTCTTTTCATCGAGGAGATTGATGAATTTCTTTACCACACCGACCGCATGATGCACCAGTTGAAACTTTCGGGGAAACTCGAAAACCTGGCCGGCCTGGTTATTGGCAGTTTTACCGATATGAAGGATAATGAATCGCCATTCGGGAAAACGGTACACGAAATTATTTCGGAGGCTGTTGAAGAATACAGTTATCCGGTGGCTTTTGGATTCCCCGCCGGGCACAACAAAAGAAACCTGGCCTTGGCTTTTGGCAAAAAATGGGAATTGAATGTTTCGGAAAAACATTCAACGCTGGAGATTCTTTGATCACATAACCTGCAACCACCTTTAATTTTCAATACACAGATTATGGTTTCACAACGCGAAATTGGCGAAGTGGCTGAAGGCCTGGCCGAAAACCACCTGCTGAAACTGGGATATCAGATTCTGGAAAAAAACTGGTACCACGGCCACCTCGAACTCGATATTGTGGCCCGCGACGGCAACGAACTGGTGATTGTGGAAGTGAAATCGCGCAACGGAATCCGTTACGAACACCCCTCGGAAGCCATTACCAATACCAAGATTAAACGGGTGGTGGAAGCTGCCGACGCATACATCACACAGAAAGAGATGAACCTTGAAACCCGTTTCGATGTGATTACCATCATTTTCTTCGAAAACAATTTTGAACTGGAACATTTTAAAGATGCTTTTTATCCTACCTTATAAATTTTGATTTCTCCAATAAACAATTATTTTTAACCCGTTATTTTGGATTTGCCGTTATCGGATTAGAAAGATTAATATGGGAGAAAGTGTAACCACCAAACAGTAAGCAAATTTGAAATTTTATACAGATGAATATCGAAGAATTACGGGAATACTGCTTGTCGCTGAAGGGAGCTGCTGAAGATTTTCCTTTCGACGAAACCACCCTGGTTTTTAAAGTGGGTGGCAAAATGTTTTGTCTCACCGATCTGGAGGGCAACCTGGCCATTTCTGTAAAAAACAATCCCGAAAAAAACATCGAACTCAGGGAAGAATATCCGGCGGTGAAATCCGGCTATCACATGAATAAAAAGTACTGGAACACCATTGATCTGAACGGTACAATCCCGGACGACATGATCAAAAACCTGATTGATGAGTCGTATGATTTGGTGACCATGTCGTTACCCCGGAAAATCCAGCAGGAAATTAAAAACCGGTAATCCTCCAATCATGAAATTCTTCATCCTGTTTCCGGTTTTTCTGTTCCTGTTCTTTTCAGGTGCGGCACAAAACCAAAGTGATTCATTTCTTATTCAAACCGAACTGAAACATACCCCTGTTATCAGCCAGGGCAGTACCGGCACCTGCTGGAGCTTCGCCACAACCAGTTTCCTCGAATCGGAAATTATGCGAAAAGGGTTCCCCGAAACCGATCTCTCGGAAATGTATTTTGTGTATTATGCCTATCTAAACAAAGCCTTTCGATATTTGCTCTTCGACGGAAAAAATAATTTTACCGAAGGAGGCCAGGCCCACGACGTTTTCGATGTGGTGAAAAAACACGGATTTTTTTTGCACTCCGATTACCCGGGACAAAAACCGGACGGGCGCTTTAACCATCATAATCTGGTTAACGAACTGAACATGGAAGTGACCCGGTTGAATAAAAAAAGTGAAAAATTTAACGCCGGCGATATGGATTCCTTAAATCCGATCTTAAAAAAACAGCCTACGTCAAC
>CAZHKI010000546.1:0-985 GCA_964533365.1 uncultured Maribellus sp.
CACCCAAATTTTCATTCTCGTGGGTGTCAAAAAATTGTCATGTAGGTTTCATTTGCTCTTTAAATGATGTTAAATCTGACATGGTTCTGGTATTTGTCTTTTTTTAACTGCTCCATTCATTCAAGATTCAAGATTCAAGATTCAAGATTCCCTCATTAGTTCCCTTGGATCGGTAATAACCCCTGTAATTGCAGCAGCAGCAGCAGTTAGCGGGCTTGCCAGCAATGTACGGGCGCCCGGTCCCTGGCGGCCTTCAAAATTTCGGTTCGATGTGGAAACCGAATATTTGCCTTCCGGGATTTTGTCGTCGTTCATGGCCAGGCAAGCCGAACATCCGGGTTGGCGCAGTGCGAAACCGGCTTTTTCCAGAATTTCAGCCAGACCCTCTTCGCGTATTTGGTTTTCCACCTGTTTGGAACCCGGGACCAGCCACGCGGTGACGTTGGGCGCTTTCTTTTTTCCTTTCACAAAAGCGGCAAAAGCCCTGAAGTCTTCAATCCTTCCGTTGGTACAACTGCCAAGAAATACATAATCGACGGTTTTGCCTTTCATGGGTTCGCCTTCGGAATAGCCCATGTATTGCAGCGATTTTAAAAACGTTGCCTTGTCGCTGCCTTCCATATTGGCAGAAGTGGGGATGTTTTTCGAAATCCCGATTCCCATTCCCGGGTTGGTCCCGTAAGTAATCATGGGTTCGATATCGGCAGCATCGAACTTGTATTCGGTGTCGAAAACAGCGCCTTCGTCCGATTTTAGTTCTTTCCAGCAGGCTACTGCTTTTTCCCATTCGTCGCCTTTGGGAGCGAACGGGCGGTTCTTTACATAGTTGAATGTGGTTTGGTCGGGGGCAATCATTCCGCCACGGGCGCCGCTTTCGATGCTCAGGTTGCATAATGTCATCCGGCCTTCCATGCTCAGGCTGGTAATGGCAGAGCCGGTATATTCAATAAAATGGCCGGTTCCGCCGCTGGTCGAAATTTTAGAG
>CAZHKI010000546.1:995-2470 GCA_964533365.1 uncultured Maribellus sp.
TACAATGCAATATCTTTTGCGGTAACGCTTTTGCCAAGTTCACCGTCAACAGAAATTTTCATTTTTTTGGGTTTGGGTTGCATAATGCACTGACTGGCCAGAACCATTTCCACTTCGCTGGTGCCAATTCCAAATGCAATGGCGCCGAATGCCCCGTGGGTTGACGTGTGGCTGTCGCCGCAAACGATAGTCATTCCCGGCTGGGTGAGGCCCAGTTCGGGCCCGATGATGTGGACAATACCGTGCCCTTCTGTTTGCAGATCGTGATAGAAAATACCGTGTTCGGCACAGTTCTTTTTCAACATTTCCACCTGTTGGCGCGAGAGTTCATCAACAATGGAGAGATGCTGGTTAGCAGTGGGAACGTTGTGGTCGGGCGTGGCCGTGGTTTTATCGGGCCGGAAAACTTTCAGCCCGCGGTTTTTTAATCCTAAAAAAGCTACCGGGCTGGTTACTTCGTGGATTAAATGCCGGTCGATGTATAAAACATCAGGCCCGCCTGTCACTTGTTTTACCACGTGTGCATCCCAAATTTTATCGAATAATGTTTTTGCGTTCATATTTTATTTTTTCATGTCGTTTCGAATAAATAAGGATATCATTCCGAATTGACAGTTGTTGAATCATTTAGCTGTTTACCGGAATTTTATTGATAGCATCCAGGAAAGCTTCCACCGAAGCGGTGATGATATCGGTATTTGCCCCGAATCCGTGGAAAAATTTTCCGTCGTAATCAATTTGCATGTGAACTTTCCCGATATCGTCGCTGCCCCGGGTAATGGCTTGTACTAAAAATTCCTCAATAGTAACATGCCGGTGGATAATTTGTTTAACGGCTTTAATAGCTGCATCCACCGGGCCATTACCTGCTGATGTGGCATCGAATTTTTCGCCGGCAATATCGAGCCTGACGGTTGCCATGGGCATCAGGTTTTTCCCGGTTACCACCTGTAAAAAGTCAAGTTTGATACGGTGTTCGTGGCGGGTTGCATCGCCAACCAGCAAGGCAATATCATCGTCGCGGATGTCTTTTTTCCGGTCGGCCAGTTTCAGGAATTGTTCGTACACTTCGTCCAGTTTTTCTTTTGAAAGTTCAAATCCGAGCAGTTCCAGCCGGTGTTTCAGTGCGGCGCGGCCGCTGCGGGCAGTGAGTAAAATTGATGATTCGTTGATTCCCACATCGGCCGGATCCATAATTTCGTAGTTTTCGCGGTTTTTCAAAACACCATCCTGGTGAATTCCCGACGAGTGAGCGAATGCATTTCTTCCGACCACTGCTTTATTGGGCTGAACCGGCATATTCATGAGCGTGGAAACCAGACGGCTCGTTCCATAAATTTTCTTGGTGTTGATTCCGGTGTCGATTCCCAACACGGCATAGCGGCTTTTTAAAATCATTACCACTTCTTCCAGCGAAGTATTGCCGGCGCGTTCGCCAATCCCGTTAATCGTTACTTCAGCCTGGCGCGCCCCGT
>CAZHKI010000547.1:0-2469 GCA_964533365.1 uncultured Maribellus sp.
CAGGTTGGCAGGCTGAGTTCCCGGCCGCGACGAGGAAATCAGTAAATATCTTCCGTATTGGTAAAGTAAGGCAACCAGCGACGGGTCCTCATCCGATTTAAAGGAAATCAACCGTTCATTGGTTGGGCGGTTCGAAATTTCGGAGCTGCCCAAATCCAGGGCAACACGTTTAAATAATTGCTGATAATCGGCAACATGTTCTGCTTTCAGTTTTTCAAACGATTTTCCTTCCAGCCCGGCAAGGTATTTTTCACAACGTTCAGCAGGGTCGGCGCTAATGTTGTTGTAACGGACAAAACTGGTTGCCGCCACCAGAAATAGGGTTGCTTTTTTTGCATTGACCACTTTTATCGAATTTTTATCCTGAACCAAACCACCGCCTTCGTTTACCACTTTCAAACGGGCTTCGAAGGTAAGTTTGCTTTCGGGATAGGGAAACCCATCCATTCCGGCTTCTTTTGGATAATTATTCGCTTTTCCTTTTATGATGATTTGATCACCGTCAACTGAAATGGCATAATTTGAATGAGGAGAGTTTAACCGGGCTGTAAAATTCAGTGCCCCGTTTTTTGACGATTCAATCCGGATCATCATGGCCTGACCAGGTGCTGAAACAAAGGCTTCTCTTTTAAATTTAACCCCGTCAACTTCGTAAAGCACCGTTGATAGTGCCTCTTCCAGGTCAAGTTTTCGTTTGTAGTTTACTGCATTTTCGTGACCGGGAAAATCGAGGAAGATATTTCCAAAAGACAGGTAACACTGTTGCCCGAACGGTTGCGACATAAACTGTTCGTTGGCCAGTTTTTCGGCTTCTCCCTGTTTACCGGCCCAAAGCAACTGCCTTATTTTTTCGAGATACTGGTGCGCACCCGGGTGTGCATAATCGTGAGGCTGGCCGCTCCACAAGGTTTCTTCGTTAAACTGAATGGTATCGGTTGAGATTCCTCCGTATATCATGGCCCCAAGCCGCCCGTTTCCAACTGGCAATGCTTCGGTCCAGCCACTGGCCGGTTTATCGTACCAGAGCTGCAGGGAAGGGTTCAATGTTTTTTCCGGTTCATTGTACCGGCATGAAATCTGAAGGAATACGAAAAGAGAAATTAAAAGTAAGTTTCGGTTTTTCATAGTGAAATAATTGATTCGATGTTTTCCCAAACTTACAAAATAAAAAAATAAAAAATCCCCCGGCCTCACCGGGGGATTCAGATTCATTCAATTTTTAATCCAAGGGAATCTTATTAATGCATGGTAAAACAGACTGATTCTGTATGCCGTTCGAACCTGTTCGGATGAACCTTTTTCATCTGTTTGACTATTTTGGTTACGTTTTGTATGAAAAGAGTCTTTGATTGCGGTTTAATTCGGTTGGGGCAAGCCGGATTACTTTACCGGGATTATTCAATATCACGGAAAAGCGCCATCTGACCTGGTGGAAACACTTCTCGCTCATCTGAAAAACCAAATCAGCAGAATCTCATGTAAACCTGTACAAAAACCACTATTGCTCCAGAAAATCATTAATGACTTTTCCCCAGATGTCGTAGCCTTTTTTGTTCATGTGCAGGCGATCATCCAGAAAAATATCATTGTACAGGTTTCCTGCTTCGTCGTGCATGGGCTGCCATACATCGACAAACCAAACATTATCGTTGCGTAAGCAAAATTTTTCGAGCTTTTTGTTCAGCTTCATGTAATCCTTTTTCAACGATTCGCGGGCAAAACAGGGTTTTGGCGAAATATAAACGAGGCGCGTTTCCGGTAAATCTTTTTGAATTTTTGAGGTCAGTTCTTTTACCTGTTTTAAAATGACCCCCGTCTTTTTATGCCCGGCAACGTCGTTGTCACCTTCGTAAACAAACAGAATATCGGGAGCCGGTTTTACAATCAACTGCTGATAATAAAAAAGCAAATCGCTGAAATGTGAACCTCCGAAACCATTATTAATCACGTTGTATCCGGGGAAATAATCAGCCACATCTTTCCACATGCGGATACTGGAACTTCCGGCAAAAACCACCCGTTTTTTATCAGGGCTGAAATTGTACTCTTTCCTGACCAGTTCGTCAACCTGTTGCTGAAAACGGTTGGGATCCTGGGCATTGACACTGAACGAGACGATAAACGCAAAGAAAATTGTAAAAACCAGGGGATATCTGAGCTTCATAATAAATTATTTTAAATCGTTGTAACTGATGAGTTTTATTCCTTTTTGATGAAGGGTTTGTTTTACTTTTTCGCTGGTGAAAACACGGGTCACCCATTCGCGATCGGCGCCAACATTCTCGTAGCCTTTATGCCCGACAGTTTTCATCTCATCCGACGCAATGGCCGGATGCTCGACAAAAAGGTATTTCCCGGGGGTGAGTTTACCGAGGTTTTCGCAAAACTGGTCAATCCGCTCTTCCATGGCCACATTTCTTCCCCAGCCCGAAAACCTTTTGACGTCGCTCATGTCCACTTCGAGATGAT
>CAZHKI010000548.1:0-2431 GCA_964533365.1 uncultured Maribellus sp.
ATCCGTCACAATCGTTGGGAAAAGGATGGATTGTAGGTACTCGCCCCTTAACCACCGACGACTTTGCATTATCCTTCGCTATTGGCTATCCTTTTTAGAATACTGGAAATTTTCTTGTCCGCTTTTTTCGTGATGAATTGATTTTTTACTTTTTTTGAGGCTTAAAATTCAGGAATAGTTAATGAAACCCTGAAAATGGTAATAAATTAAAAGAAAATATATGTCGAGTCTTCCTGCTAATCGCGAATCCTTTGGATCCAAGTTTGGAGTAATTGCAGCAACGGCCGGTTCCGCAATCGGTTTAGGTAATATCTGGCGGTTTCCTTATGTTGCCGGTGAAAATGGTGGGGCAGCATTTTTACTCATCTATCTGGGATTTGTCATTGCCATCGGAATTCCGGTCATGCTTTCTGAATTTACTATCGGCAGAAGTGCACAATTAAATGCAGTAGGTTCGTTTCGCAAACTTGCGCCAGGGAAACCCTGGTACCTGATTGGCCTGATGGGCGTGGTTGCTGCTTTTATGATACTGGCTTTTTATACTGCTGTAGCCGGGTGGACACTGGAATACATTTACCAGTCCATTGTCAATGGCTTTCAGGGTAAAACTCCGGAAGAACTAAGTTTAATGTACCGTGATTTTATCGGGGGATCTGCCCGTCCGTTATTGTGGTTCTTTATATTCATGGGGCTCACCGCCTTTATTATTATGTCGGGCGTAAAAAAGGGAATCGAAAAATCGACTAAAATTCTGATGCCACTGCTGTTTGTTTTACTGGTTATCCTGGTCGTCCGTTCAGTTACTTTGGATGGCGCAGGAAAAGGGATCAGTTTCCTGTTTAAACCCGATTTTAGTAAAATCACCGCTTCCACTGTTTTGGTGGCACTCGGACAGGCATTTTTTTCGTTAAGTATTGGAATGGGGACCCTGATTACCTATGCCTCCTATATCAAGAAGGATGACGACCTTGGAAGTACGGCTTTTTCGGTTGCCATGACCGACACGTTTATTGCCGTACTGGCAGGTTTGGCTATTTTCCCCGCTGTTTTTGCATTCAATATTGCACCCGGTTCGGGCGAAGGCTTAGTGTTTATAACCTTGCCCAATATTTTCGAACAAATGCCTGGCGGTTATATTTTTTCACTCATGTTTTTTATCCTTCTTGGAGTAGCCGCCCTCACTTCTACAATTTCTGTACTTGAAGTAATTGTTGCCTTTTTTGTGGAAGAATTAAACCTGAAACGGAAAGCGGCAACCTTGCTCGCCACTTCTTCTGTTTCTCTTCTGGGAATTTTATGTGTTTTGTCCACCAGTTCACTTGCCAATTTCAAAATCTTCGGATTCACTGTTTTTGGATTGATGGATTTTACTTCAGCCAATATTCTTCTCCCATTGGGCGGTCTTTTCATCGTACTATTTGTGGCCTGGTTTTTTGGCCGAGATAAAACAAAGGAAGAACTCTCAAATAACGGCAAACTCAGAGCAGCCTACATTCCATTGCTTATGTTTGTTGTCAGGTTTGTCGCGCCTCTGGCCATTGCCTTTATTTTCCTGCAGGGAGTTGGATTAATCAAACTTTAAAGTTGGCCCGGAAGAATCCGGATTTTTGTGAGTTTTTTTGTAAATTTGGTAGTTAAGCCTTTCGTAATGAGTATTTAACACCAAATTATGCTGACCAATGAACCGAATCTTCAAGCCGTGGTTAAAAAATTACCTTGATTTTTCAAAAAGCGACAGAAATGCCATCATCATATTAAGCATTTTGATTTTTATCGCCATTGTGGCAAATGTTATCATCGATCATATCGATTTACATGCCCAATCTGATTTTTCGGAACTGGAAAAAATCATGGACGAATGGGAAGCCAGTCAGCTTTCTGATAATAAAGCAGGACAATCGCTTTTTGTATTCGATCCCAATACCATTAGCGAACAACGGCTGGACTCACTTCAGATTCCTGGTTTTATCAAAAGAAACCTGCTGAATTACCGTAAGGCGGGTGGTAAGTTCCGAAATAAAACGGATGTAGCCAGGATTTACGGGATGAACGACAGCATTTATTCCGAAATTGAAGAATTTATTGTCATCCAATCACAACCAGTTACAAAAAAAACATCCGGGGAACCGGATTTTGACCAGCAAGGAACTGAAAACAGAGAAAGGATTGATATATTTCATGAAGCAAATGATAACGAAGCACACCCTGTAAATGTCATCATCGAACTGAACAGTGCCGATACAACCGACTTAATGAAATTGAACGGAATAGGGCCGGTTTTTGCCTCACGCATTCTGAAATACCGGAACCTCCTTGGCGGTTTCTATTCCGGTACCCAATTAATGGAAGTTTACAATTTCCCGGAAGAAACCTATCAAAGTATTCAAAACAGGATATCAGTGGACACAACTCAGATAAAGACCATTCGTAT
>CAZHKI010000549.1:0-2421 GCA_964533365.1 uncultured Maribellus sp.
CCATGCCGCCGCCACCAATAATCACCGAATTATAGTCGCTGTGAGTGGAAAAATCCTTAATCGCGTTAAAAACTCGGCGATTGAGCTCATCAGATTGTTGCGGCGAAAGTTTTTGTGTGGATTTTATAAAATTGAGCGTTGCAAAGATATAATAATTGTCAATGCTGATGTTTTAAACTAAAAAAGAGAACGGTTGATTTTGATAAAAATTACTTTGCTTCAAAAAATTTAATTGGAAATCATTATTTTCCCCGACATTGTAGCAATTGCCCCTTCACTGTTCCGGGCAACTATCCGATAGACGTAAATTCCACTTCGCGGAACATTGGCCGAGTTTTCCAGATCCCAGCGGATTGGGTTACTGAGTGTCCCGCTGGAACCAATTTCCGATTTGATAAAACTGATCCGGCGGCCTGCCTGATCGAATATTTCAATCATTACATCAAGTTTGCTGCCTGCCTGGTTATGTTCAAAAGAAAAATACGTGTAATCATTCGTTGGGTTTGGATAACAGGCAACGCGCGAGATAAAAAAATCGCCGGTAACTATAAATTCAATTTCGGCTTCAGAAGAATTGTTGGCCACATCCCATGCTTTCAGTTTCAGGGTATGTTTCCCTGCTGAAAGATTCTTCAGGGGAAACCGGATAATGCCACTGGTAAAGTCGTTGATGTTTGCCTGGTAATATTTATTTAATACAAAAACTTTGGAATAATCATCATCGAGTACAGCAACAATATCGTGGCCAATGCCGGTGCCAACGGTATTGATCCCGTTTTCATCGGAAAGAAAAGCCAGCAGGGTTGGATTTTTACTGGTTTCATCTCCTGAGACAAAATCTTCGGTATCCATATAAAGCTGTATTTGAGGGCCTTCGTTATCCACCACAGAGGAAGCAGAACCACCAATTACCAGGTTTTCAAAAGCCCCGTTGGCATCTGTATTTCCGTCATCGGCGTAATAAACAACTTTTCCGCTGCCCAGGTTGTATGAAATGTCTTTCGGCACTACAAAACGAAAGGTAAACTCACCGTTCCTCACCTCCGATAATCCTTTGTAAATAACATTTTCCTGAACTTTAAACTCCATCGGGGTTCCACCAGCATTTCCCAGGGTTTTCATGATTACTGCCTTATCGTAAACCGTTGGAATAATCTGTCCGGTAAAATTATCGAGTTTCTTTCCTGAATAATCAGCAACATATCCGGAAATGGTAACCGTTTGCAACGCCCCGATGGTATCGGGACTGGCAGTGGCGTTTTGCTGGTTAACCGTTGTGGTAACCACTTTGTGTTTGGGATACGAGAGTTTCAACGCCGGGTCGGCAAGCAAACTGAAATTTCGTTTATTGGTGGTATTGATGGTGTTAATTTTAGCCAAACGCATGATATCTCCCATGCGGTAATGTTCGCCATTTGCATCTCGCTGAAAGACAAAGTTGTAAAAGCTGCGGCTCAGTAAAAAATTGGAATAGGCAAAAACAACGCGGGTTGTGGAAAACAATCCGATTCCGCCGCCGGTAGCATTAAACAGCACATATTCGCCTGCCGATGTTTCGTCGCCGTCGAAACGGCTAAACTCACAGGTTGCCGTAACAAAAATGGGTAATTTCTTTGAATTCGACCATGCATTGATATTGCTCACATCCAGTACATGTTCGTCGGCCAGGAACCGATCGTTGGCATGGCCAACATAGTTCAAAACCAAAACACCCTCGTCCACCCTCTTGTTGATAGCTTCGGTCACATCGGGGTACGACTCACCCGATGTAGTCGTTTCCTGAACAAAAGCGTCGAAATAAATTTTATTCGTTACAAATTCATTATGATTAGTGTTTACCTGGCCGGAAAGCTTTTCCGAATCGGACATGTGCAGATTGCCGTCACCGTCGTCGGCAATAAAACCAACCATATTCCGCCAATTTCCAAGAGCTTCTGGTGAATAATAGTTGAGAATCTTATTTACCACCAGTTCTGCCTGGTATTTTGTTGAAGCCGGAATGCGGCCAATTCCCAGGTCAACAGCACCATTGTAAACGCTTTCATTATCATCGAGAATAACAAAATAGTCGTCGGTTACAAACGAAGCCACCGGGTTCAGCGAGTTTTCCGATTGAAAGGTGGGAATAAAATTCAAATTGACAGAGTTAATATTTTTGTTGTCGTAACTCCCGTCTCCCATCAACAAAACATATTTCAGCGTTTTGCCCCGGTCGTAAAACATTTTGATAAAATTACGGATACCGGTGGCATCTTTGATTCCAGAACTGAATTCGTTATAAATTTTATCGGCATTAACCACCTCAACGCTCATTCCGTCGTAACTGCGGTGAAAATTTGCCAGCGAAATTGCAGCTTCCATAAAATTGGGATGGGAAATAATCAAAAAAGACTTTGCCCTGGGAGCTTCGGCAAACATTAA
>CAZHKI010000550.1:0-2419 GCA_964533365.1 uncultured Maribellus sp.
AAGTTCAAGGTAAAAAAGCATGGCGGTTTCTTCGGTTGGATCGGGGAAAATACCCAGTTGCTGGCAAAACAGGGGTTGGTACAGATAAGAAATTCCCCATTTTTTTTTCACCGGGAGGGGCATCACAAACTGGTAATCGCCCATAACCAGGGCATCCCAGGTTTCTGCTGTGCGGTCGAGGTGCCACGAAAGGGCGTAAACCCGGCTGTTGGATGCGTTTTCCACACACGAATCCCATTTTTTAACATCGATATTCCGGTGGGCGATGTACGATATATTTTGTGTATTATTCATGTTCCCAGGCAAAACCGGTTTGGTTCATTTTTTCGAATACTTGCCGGAAACCTTCCCAGCGTCCCTGGTCGTTCAGGTTTTCGTTGTGCCAGATGCTGACAAAAGTTCCCCCGGCGTTTTTCACTTCGTTCATCAACTGCCCGATTTCTTCCAGGGATTCTTCAGGGTTAAGTTGTAAATAATTGTGAAGCATCACATCCATCATCTGAAACGGGACAACTTTCAGGTTTGTAGCTTGCTCCCGGGGCAAATCATAAAACAGGAAAGGAGTGCAGGTTCCGGCGCGGAACCCGGGATGTGATGCATATCCCATCGAAAAATCTTCTTCAATTCCGGCGCCAATTAACCGCCGGTAAGTTTCCGGAAGTGTCAGTTTCAGATAATGTTGCCGGCTTCTTTTTACTTTTTCGCCGGTTATTGTCTCTAACCGCTGAATTTCGGTGATGAGGTTTTTTTTCTCAGTTCCTGAAAAAAAGGAAGGATGGATTCCCACCGGATATTTCCCGGCAATTTCGCGGATAAGTTGCCGGTAATATTTGTTCGCGGGTGAAATATTTTTGTCGTACCGGGCGTAATTTCCCAACAGAAAGAAAAAGCGCGTCTGCTTTTCGTGACCGTTGAAAACATCATTCAGAAATGAATAGGTGTCGTAAGGATCCTGCTCTTTTCCGGTTAATACTTTTACCCGGTTTGCAACTTCTGCGAAATTTCCTTTTAGTAATGCTTTTGCAATTGCCCCGCCGGTTCGCCAGAATCCTTTGTGTCGGTAGGCCCAGGCATTGTCGATGTCGATGGTGGAAATAAAAAGAGGCTTTCGTTTGCGCAAAACCAGTTGCGGGTATTTGTCCCGGAGTTTCCCGGCCAGTTCGTTGGCCCAGATATCCACAACCGGTTTTTTCAGCAGGTTGGATTTTGTAAGAATGCTTTTTGAGGCCGTGTAACGTCCGTATAAGTCGAACCCGGTTTCAGGGTATTCTTCGTAGCGTGAAACCAGATAAAACGAAGCGGCCAGCAGATCGAACGGCAAGTCTGATTCAGGGGATGTTTTAAAGAATTCATTTATTCCGCCGGAATTGATTTGCTTTAAGTTTTCCGGATAGATTTCATTCTGAAATAATAATTCGTGGGGTGACACAAAAAGTTCGTTGTCCAGTTTTTTCGGGGAGTAATTGATTTTTGGTAATCCGGATGTCCTGAATTCGCTGGCATTTGTTGTAAAAACGATATCAGATTGAAGAATTTCTGAAAAAATAAACCGGGCGATGTACTCCAGCCGGGGTGTGATTTTTTCAGAAAAAAGCAGGATCATTTCCGTGTGATTAATTTAACATTCCTTCGTCGGCCAGGCTAAGATAGCTGTTTTGCCCGATTATGATGTGATCGAGAACCGAAATGTCCATAATTTTTGCGGCATCGCTGATTTTCCGGGTAATTTTCAGGTCGGCATCCGAGGCTTGCAATGTACCCGACGGATGGTTGTGGCATAAAATTATGGCGCTCGACCGGTATTCCAGCGCCCGTCGTAAAATGAGCCGTACGTCGATAACTGTTCCGGAAATTCCTCCCTGGCTGATCATAAACGTATCGAGAATTTTATTTCCGCGATCGAGCAGCATCACCCAGAATTCTTCATGGTTTAAATCGTTCAGCAGGGGAAACAGGAAATCAAATGCATCTTTACTCCCGTTAATTTTACGACTGATGAAAACTTCAGCTTCTTTTCTTCTTTTTCCCAGTTCCAGTGCGGCAACAATAGTTACGGCCTTGGCTTCTCCAATTCCGTTAAAGGTTTTCAGGTATTCGATTCCTTTTCTTCCCAAATCGTTCAGGTTGTTGCCAACCGAGGTTAAAATCCGGCGTGAAAGTTCTACTGCGGTTTCGTTGATGTTTCCGGAACTGATTAGAATGGCAATGAGTTCGGCATCGGTCAGTGATCGGGGGCCACGGGCAAGAAGTTTTTCGCGGGGACGGTCTTCAACGGCCCACTCTTTAATGTTTAGTTTTTTGTATTCGTTCATTTTTTCGCGGAGTTACGCTTAAAAATAAACATTTTTAACGGGTTGCAAAAGAGGGATCACATGAAATTTTAGGTGGACAAAAAAAATAGATGAATCTTTGTTGTATT
>CAZHKI010000551.1:0-367 GCA_964533365.1 uncultured Maribellus sp.
AACGAGAACCAGATATCCATGAGTAAGATAATATCAAAATAAGAATTAATCTTCTTTTATTTTATTCGGTTTACATTATCTTTTAACCGGAATGAATTTTTGATGAAACATTTCCGATTAGTGCGATACGCGCCGAAGAAAAGTGATAAAAATAAACCACAAAAAAAGCTGCCCGGGGAATCCCACCAGGCAGCTACTAAAACATATTATCTATTCTAAATAATGAAATGACTATTTAACAACCCCCCATTTTTTATTGGGCCGGCTGCCCATTTCAAAAACCAGTTCACCGCCAGTTACCAAATCGCGGTGTAACAGAGTTGGGGCCAATACAGGTTTTCCATTCAGCGTAACCGACTGGATATAA
>CAZHKI010000551.1:398-2418 GCA_964533365.1 uncultured Maribellus sp.
TTCCCTTCGGCAAGCTGAATCCGGGCTTCGTTCACCGACGGCGAACCGATGGAATATTCGCCCGAACCGGGACAAACCGGGTAAAATCCCAACGATGAAAAAATATACCACGCCGACATCTGTCCGCAATCGTCGTTGCCGCACAATCCGTCGGGTTTATTCAAGTACATGGTGTTTACAATCTGGTGGACGCGTTCCTGCGTTTTCCAGGGCTTGCCTGCCCAGTTGTACATGTAGGCCACGTGGTGGCTGGGCTCGTTTCCGTGAACGTAACAACCAATCAGCCCTTCGCGGGTCACATCTTCAGTTTCGGCAAAATATTCATCGGGGAGATACATGGAGAACAGCGAATCGACATGGTCGCAAAACCGGTTGTTGCCGCCCATTTTCCCAACAAGCGCGGGGATGTCGTGCGGAACATACAGCGAATAGTTCCACGAGTTTCCTTCGATAAAACCTTCATTGGCCGTGTGCAGCGCGTCGAACGGGGTTTTCCAGCTTCCGTCGGCATGTTTGGCGCCTGCGAAACCAGTTTGTTCATTAAACAGATTTTTCCAGTTTTGCGACCGTTTTTCAAACTGCGCCGCGATTTCGTTTTCGCCCATCGATTTGGCCAACTGCGCAATGGTCCAGTCATCGTAGGCATATTCAAGGGTCATCGACGAGCCGTTGGCATTTTTCTCAAACGGAATGTATCCCAGCTTCATATAATCGTCGAGATTTCCGTAGATTTTATTTGTAGCCGACGAAACGCAGGCTTCCAGCGCCTTTTTTCCATCGAAACCACGGATGCCGTTTACCCACGCATCGGCAATGACCGGTACGGCGTGGTATCCAATCATGCACCAGTTTTCGTTCCCGAAATGGCTCCACACCGGCAGCAGTTTATGAACACTCTGGTCGTAGTGGGCCAGCATCGAGTTGACCATATCGGAAGTCCGTTCGGGCTGAATGATGGTAAACAGCGGGTGCAGCGCCCGGTAGGTATCCCACAGCGAAAAAACGGAATAATTCACAAATCCATCTGCCTTGTGGATGTTGTGGTCGATTCCGCGGTACTGCCCGTCAACATCCATGTACTGAACCGGATTGATGGCGGTGTGGTACAGCGAAGTGTAAAAAGTCACTTTCTTTTCGGTTGGTGCATCTATGGTAATCCGCTCCAGTTCGTTTTGCCATTTGGTTTTGGCATCGGCTTTTACTTTTTCGAAATCGAAATGGGGAAGTTCGGCACGCAGGTTTTTCAGCGCCCCCTCTGTACTTACTGCCGAAAGTGCGAATTTGATTTTGATTTTTTCGCCTTCTTTTGTTTTGAAATCGAAATGCGTTTTCAATCTTCTTCCAGCCATTTCCGGGAAATTGTTTTCCTGATCGAACTTGCGCCAGAAACCTTTGTAAACCAGTTCTTCCTCATTTTTGCTCCCGTAATTTTCGATGGGTTTCGAAAAAACCATGGCAAAATAGAGATAGTTGGTACGCGCCCAGCCGCTGGTAATCCGGTAGCCGGTCACCAGCGTGTCGTTTTCCACACGCACCTGCGACCACAGCACTTTCCCGTCGTAGTTGTAGATGCCATGGGTCAAATCAAGAATAATATGTGCCTCATCGCTCTTCGGAAAAGTATATTGATGTAAGCCAACGTGTTCGGTGGTGGTCATTTCTGCGTCAATGTTGTAATCGTCCAGTTTGACACGGTAGTAACCGGGCACAGCTTTTTCCGTTTCCCGGCTGAACCGCGAGCGGTAGCCGGTTTCCGGTTTTTCGGCTGTCCCGGGGTTCAACTGAAGTTTCCCGACCGTGGGCATTATCAGGAAATCGCCCAAATCGGAGTGGCCGGTGCCGCTGAAATGGGTGTGGCTAAAACCAATAATGGTTTTATCGTTGTACTGGTAGCCGGCGCAATAGCGGTAAACCGTCCCGGTATATTTTCCATCCACGGCATACGGGATGGTGTCGGTATCGGGGCTTAACTGAACCATCCCGAACGGCACACAGGCTCCTGGAAAAACATGCCCCATTT
>CAZHKI010000552.1:0-651 GCA_964533365.1 uncultured Maribellus sp.
GCACCCAAATTTTCATTCTCGTGGGTGTCAAAAAATTGTCATGTAGGTTTCATTTGGTTTCTTTTTTTAATTTCATAAATTTTTGATTTTCATAAAAAAGCATAAGCTCGTTATTAATTTTGAAATTATAAATATCATTAATAGCCATTAAAAACTTAAGTCCCCACTCTGTATCACCCCCCAGTTTCGTTCTACCTCCTTTGTTAGTTATCTTTATCACTTCTCCTTCAACTTTATAACTAACGTCATAAGTCTTATTTGTCACAGAATAAGCGACCATTTCTCCATTATCAAATACCACATAGGAAGATTTGGGCTCGGAGTCGGATTCGGATGTAAATTCATTTGTTGAATCATCTCCAAAGCCTATAAGAATCCATTTTCCATTTAATACAGATTGGGAAACATCTTCCTTTTCGCACCCACTCCCCATTATAACCACGCAAAGCGGCAACAGGAGCAGAAAAACATTGAGTAATTTTATTTTTTTTGTTTTCATTTTTTTAGTTGTTAGTTGCAAGCCACGTATTTCGGGCTTGTGTCTTTATAATTATTTTTTGTATTCGAGGCAACCGAAGTTACCAGGTGTAAGAGCAAATAAGAGCGGGTTTTGTTTGGCGGGACGGGCTTTGCAAACGGGTTGCTGCCCGG
>CAZHKI010000552.1:661-2417 GCA_964533365.1 uncultured Maribellus sp.
CTTTAATAATTTGCTTTCGTATTTATAGTAACCGAGGTTACCGGGTGTGAGAGCAAGTAGGAGCGGTCTGTTTGGCGGAGCGGGCAGGGCAACTTGGTTGAGGCCCGGGAAAGTTTAGAGTTCGTTTATGTGTGGTGTTTCATTGTTTTCGGTTTTATTTCGTTAGTGATGTAATTCAGATGAAGTTCACCGTAAAAAGGTTGCGTGTAACCGGTCAACCCCTCACACGATGAAATCGTGCGAGAGCGGGGAACCAGTCATTAAAAATATTTATCGGAACAATATTTACTTTGGGAGCAATGCCCCTTATTCCCAATGAGTTATGAGTTGCTCCTATTATTCCCGCACAACACTGGCCATGTCCAACATGACTGCCGGTAGGATCATTTTGATTTGGGCCACCTTCTGTATCCGGGTTCTCTATAGAGAATTGGGGGGTAAATCCCTCTAATACTCGTCCATTTAAATCTTCGTGATCCTCAACACCATCATCAATTACGGCAACTGTAATTGGACAACTTCCGGTCGTTATGCCCCAAGCTTCCGGTGCGTTGATATCAATTCCGGAAGACCCTCCAAATTGTCCTGTGTTATTAAAATAATACTGTTCGCTATACTTCGGGTCGCTGATTTGGAATTTTTCCCTTGGGGCAATAAAGTTTGGATGGCAGTACTTAACTAATCCACTTTCGTAAATGAGGTTTGAATATTCAAGTAGCTTATCCCAATCCTCTGTTTCCAACACATAGGTATTGTATTTTGTCCGATTCTTAACAGATACTTTATTGTTGACCAGCTTAAGAATATCTTCTACAGAATCATTGTTCTTCGGTTCTAAAAGGATTTCGCCGGTAAGGAAAAAAGGCAAATCCCCTAATTGATAAACCGGCATTGCGTTTAAAAATTCCGTATATTCTTTTAACTTTTTTGCATTAACCAGGGTATCATTGGCTATAACAATCCCCAGATTCCTCTTCATTCTTGTCAATTCTTTAAGATTCCTATCACTTTTTATTTTCTGCGCATTCTCAAAATCCAGCTCTTTTGCAAGCTTTACAACAAATGCATTAGTCTGCTGCTTTAAATAGTGCTTTTTACCAGCTGACCAATAGTAGTCATTTTGTGCATATACAAACGACGTGAATAAAATCACGATCAAGGTTAGATTTATCTTTTTCATGGTTTTAGATTTTTATTTGTAACTAATGATTTTTGTGATTATAAATGTTTTAGCAGTAGGAGGGCCGTAAATTGTCTGGCATACAATTGGTGGGTCAGTTGAAAAAAGACTGGGTTGATTCCTTTCTTCCTCCGTTAGTACTCGATATTCAAAATACAACCAAGTTCCAATAGTTTGAGGAACAGAATCCGGTATTCCAATTTTCTGAAAATATGGAACTCCGATTGCATTTTTGTAGATTAATGATTCATTTTTATCTCCCAGATAAGAAAAGGTTCCAGATAATCCAATTCCTTTTGGGGTTTCCACCTCAATCAGAACGATTTCTCCATAACATCCTCCGGTAACTTCAATAATTTTACCCTTTGCGTGAGATGGCGGGAGTTCTTTTTCTTTTTCGCACCCTGCCCCCAGCAAAACAACGCAAAGCGGCAACAGGAGCAGAAAAACAGTAAGTAGTTTGATTTTTTTTGTTTTCATTTTTTTAGTTGTTAACAACGAGCCACGAGCTTGTGTCTTAAAATTTATTTTTTGTATTCGAGGCAACCGAAGTTACCAGGCAGGAGCGCGAATAAG
>CAZHKI010000553.1:0-1465 GCA_964533365.1 uncultured Maribellus sp.
TACAAAAGGGCATCCAGTTTATGGGTGAAAGCCTGCTTTGGTGCAGCGCCCACCTGCTTGTCGACCACCTGTCCGTTTTTGATAAAAAGTACGGTAGGAATATTTCGGATCCCGTATTTCATCGCCACGTTGGGGTTCGAATCAACATCCACTTTTCCAACCACGGCTTTCCCTTCGTATTCAACCGACATTTCTTCCACGATCGGGGCAATCATGCGGCAGGGGCCACACCAAATCGCCCAGAAATCAATCATTACAGGTTTATCAGCGTTAACAACCAATTCTTCAAAGTTGTCATCGGTAATTTCAATTGCCATATCTTTTTTTTTAAGTTACTGAATTTTTTATTTTCACAAAATTAGCTAATTAATTCTATAAGCCACGTCCAATTCTTCTTCAAAAAATTGCAAAAAACTATTTGAAAAATAGATCTTCGTATTTCTCGAAAACATTTCAATTTGCATGTTGGTTTCGGGATCGAACACATGAAATTTTAACAATGCTTTTCCCTTATTGTTTTCGGCCAGGCGTTCAATTTCCTCGATTACAGGTTTGTTTAATTTATGAAGGGGCAGATTAACGGTGATGGTTTTAATAAAATTTTTCCTGATTTCGGAAAGCAACTCAATCTGGGTAACTTTAAATTCGAGCGAATCACTTTTAAAGCGCTGTCTTACCGAACCTTTTACCATAATAAACAGACCCGTCTTACAAAATTTGTGGAAGTTGACGTAATCCTGTCCAAAAAAGAATAATTCATAAGAGTCGGTATAATCGGTGAGGGTGAGGGTACTGTAGGGGTTTCCGTTTTTTGAATTTGCTTCGCGTGCAGCCGTTACCATTCCCCCGAAAGTAAAATCCTTGTCTTTATGTTTTTCGATTTCGTTATTGATATCTTTCAGGGTAACATCGCGCGAGCAGAAGTTTTCAATTTCGAGCCGGTAATCGTCGAGCGGGTGCGAGGTGAGATAAATTCCGATTAGGTTTTTTTCTTTTTCAAGCAGAATCAGTTTTGGCCATTCTTCTACCTGGGGAATATCCGGTTTTTTAATTTCGGGGCTGGTATCGAAACCTCCAAATAAACTTTGCTGCATACTTTGACTGTCGTTCTGAATCCGGTTTCCGTATTTTATCAGTTTTTCAATGAAAGAGACATCGTCTTTTTCGTTATCGCCGGCAAAAAAACTGCTGCGTTTGATTCCGTTCAGGTTATCGAAAGCCCCGGCCATGGCCAGCGCTTCGAGGTTTCTTTTATTTACGGTCTGAAGATTTACATTTTCAACAAAATCGAAAATGGTTTTAAACTCTCCTGATTTTTGACGGGCGGAAATGATATCCTGGGCGGCACCGGCCCCAACGCCTTTTATGGCTCCCATCCCAAACCGGATATTCCCGTTTTTGTTAGCGGTAAATTTGATAAAACTTTCGTTGACATCGGGGCCGAGAACATGGAGTTTCATCCGTT
>CAZHKI010000553.1:1475-2405 GCA_964533365.1 uncultured Maribellus sp.
GGTCATCAGCTTGGTAATATCTGTTATATTACTCAGATTGCGACTAAGGTTGGCCGCCATAAACTCGGCCGGGAAATGGGCTTTGAGGTAGCCGGTCTGATAAGCGATATAGGCATAACATACCGAGTGCGATTTGTTGAAAGCATACGAGGCAAAAGCCTCCCAATCCTTCCAGATTTTATCAATAACGTCATCCGGTTTTTTCCCTTTCAGTTTACATTCGTCCATAAACTGAAAATTGGCCTTGCACCCTTCGTTGAATTTAACCTTCAGTTTATCCATTACTGCAATCTGTTTTTTCCCCATGGCTTTTCGCAGGGTGTCGGAATCGCCGCGTGTAAATCCGCCAAGCAACCTTGAAAGTAACATCACCTGTTCCTGAAAGACGGTGATACCATAGGTTCCGCTCAAATATTTTTCCATCATGGGCAGGTCGTAATCCACCTTTTGTCGACCATGTTTCCGGGCAATGTAATCGGGGATGTATTCCATCGGGCCGGGCCGGTAGAGTGCGTTCATGGCCACAAGGTCTTCAAACCGGTTGGGTTTCAACTCGCGCAGGTGCTTTTTCATCCCATCTGATTCAAACTGGAAAATGGCGGTTGTTTCGCCGTGACTGAACAACTCATATGTTTTCCCGTCATCCAGCGGAATATGGTCAATATCGACTTCAATCCCTTTTGAAATCTTAATGTTTTCAAGGGTTTCCTTAATAATGGATAAAGTTTTTAAACCCAGAAAATCCATTTTCAGCAAACCGATACTTTCGACGAACCGTCCGTCGTACTGGGTTGTCAAAAGTGTTTCTTCGTCTTTGGTGGGCATCAGGGGGATATGGTCGGTCAGCGGATCGCGGCTGATTAAAATACCACAGGCATGCACTCCCGTTTGCCTCACCGAGCCTTCCAGCGTTTCAGCAAATTTAATGGT
>CAZHKI010000554.1:0-2389 GCA_964533365.1 uncultured Maribellus sp.
GGTCGCTGCCAAATTTATCCAAGCCCGTGTTCCCTGGAGCACGGGCTTTTTTTAATTTACCTTGTTAATAATCGTGAAAAGTTTACCCCAATATGTTCTCTCTCCAATGCTTTTTTTAGTTTTGTGCCTGTTTACTTCATCTTTTATGCATATAGTTAAGTACATATTCTCTTTGCTATTCCTCCTGTTGATTTCAACCGCTTTTCTTTTCTCGCAGGAAAGACATGGAATGCTTATTGATGACACTGAAAAACAACATGAAAACCCTGAAAAAACTATTGATCCTGTAATTAAAATGTGGTATCTGCAGGGAAACGGGGCATTTATTGATTCAACTAAACTCGATACTCTGCTCGACCGTTATCACTTGTTTCATCCGGCTTATAAAAATTCCATTACCCTAAGCGATGTTGGTAATTATGCAACTCCCTACCAAAACAATGATTTTTTCGGACGAACATCCAATTTAGATTTTTTCTTTCTGAAATCCCGTGAAGCTTACCTGCTGACTCCGGCTACCATACAGTATTATAATACCCATACTCCCTATACCCGTTTAGATTATTCGCAAAGCGAGAACAAAAGCCGGAAAAATGAAACCCGGTTTAATGTATTGCATTCACAGAATGTAAGCCCATACCTGAATTTTACCTTCCGTTTTGACCAGGCCCGTTCCGAAGGACAATACAAAGACCAGGAAAGCAAAAATAATTTTGTCACCTTATATTCCAGTTACAGTAAGGAACATCTGAATATTCATGCCGGGTTTATTGCCAATAGTATTCAAAACAGTGAAAATGGCGGATTAGCTCACGATTCATTGCTGATGCTCGGAATAAAATCTGAACTTTTGGATGTTAACCTGAATGAAAGCGATTCAAAGCTTGGAAATTCTTTCTTCTTTGCCAACACTGAGTACCGCCTGGGAAAATATATCCCTCTGAATGACACCTCTGAATTATTTGTTCCATTAGTTGGTATTATTTATTCGTTTGAAGCCCAGCAAAACCGAAAAGAGTTTAAAGAAAACGAAGCTGCCGATAATACCTATTTCCAAAACACTTATTATGGCGACAGCTATTCCAACGATTCCATCCGGTTTAATAAAGTGAGAAACATATTTCAGATTAAGCAATACGAAAATGCGAATCGAAAAACCAGTTTCGGGAAACGGGCTTTTATCGGGCAGGAATTTGTGAAAATGTCATTTCCCGGTCCTATTGAAGAAACTTTTAACCGGATGACAAAAAAATATTCCAATGTGTATGTTGGAGGAGGAATATTCAGGGAAACCGGAGACTTTTGGCGATGGAATGCTGAAGGAAAGTTTTATTTAATTGGACGAAATATCGGGCAAACCGAGATTCATGGTATTATTTCAAAACCATTGAATTTTCTAGGTGATTCACTGGCTGCACTTAATATCAAAGGTGCAATTGAGAATATCGTTCCCGATTTTTTCCAGGAAGAGTTTTATTCCAACCACATTCGTTGGAAAAACAACTTAAAGATGGAGCAAAAAATGACCGTGAATGGAAGTTTTTCTTTGCCGGAACGGCAATTTGAAATCGGGGCCAATTATTCCATTATTAATAATCATATCTATAATGATACACTGGGGATTCCTGCGCAAACCGGGAAAGAAATGCTGGTTTTGTCAGGATACCTCGACAAGGATTTTCATACACGGAATCTCCATTTCAGGACCCGCCTGCTGTGGCAAAAAGCCTCCGACGACGGGATCATTCATTTACCCGACTTGTCGGCGTTTGTTTCTGTTTATTATAAATTTGTGATTTCAAAGGTTTTGTTTACGCAAATTGGTGCTGATGTTCGTTACAATACATCATATTATGCCGATGCATACGACCCGTCAACCGGATTGTTTTATCTTCAGCACGAAGTGAAAACCGGCGATTTCCCTTATATCGATGTATATGCCAATCTGCGCCTGAAAAGGACGCGTTTCTTTTTCAAAATGATCAACGTCGGTTCAGAATTTATCGACCACGAATATTTTACCATTCCCCATTACCCAATGAACCGTATGACTTTCCGGTTAGGGGTATCGTGGGCGTTTTACGATTAATCAGTTATGAATAATTTATAAAAAGAATGACTGCCCGGGATTACCTGAGCAGTCATTCTTTTTTATTCTCGTTTCTTCAATCCAGAGATGGGAAGAAGAGTATAGTTTTACGAAGATTATTTCATATTGCTGTCAATTTGTTCCTGCACCAGTGCATCGATAACTGCCACTGCCGTAATATTTACAATATCGCGGACAGAGCTTTCGAAGTCGGTGAAGTGGATGGGTTTGTTCAGCCCCATTTGCAGCGGGCCAATGGATTCGCCTTCCACCATTTCGCGGAGCATTTTGTAAGCGGTA
>CAZHKI010000555.1:0-2386 GCA_964533365.1 uncultured Maribellus sp.
GTAACAGACGTTCATGGCAGCGCCCGACAAAACATACGACGGCCGGATGAGTACCGGGTAGCCCACTTCATCGATAAACCGGTTGATTTCGTCGATGGTGGAAAGCCGGGCCCAGCGTGGCTGGTCGACTTTGAGGGTATCCAGCAGCGAGGAGAATTTTTCGCGGTCTTCGGCATTGTCAATTTTCAGTGGCGAAGTGCCCAGCACCGGCACATTCTGCCCGTGCAGTTTCATGGCCAGGTTGTTCGGGATTTGTCCTCCCATCGAAACCACTACTCCGTGCGGATTTTCCAGTTCGATGATGTCCATCACCCGTTCGAAGCTCAGCTCGTCGAAATAGAGGCGGTCGCAGGTGTCGTAGTCGGTACTTACCGTTTCGGGATTGTAGTTGATCATCACCGATCGGTAGTTTTCCTTTTTGATGGTTTCGATGGCATTGACACTACACCAGTCGAACTCCACCGAGCTACCAATGCGGTAAGCCCCCGAGCCCAGCACAATCACCGAGCGGTGGTCGTGGAGGTATTTTACATCGTTTTCGTATCCGTTGTAAGTCAGGTAAAGGTAGTTGGTCTGTGCCGGGTATTCTCCCGCCAGCGTGTCGATTTGTTTTACACAGGGGACAATTCCTTTCGATTTCCTGAAATTACGAACCCGGAGCGAATCTTCGTGCATTTTCCGTGAGGGGCTTTTCAGCACCATGCGGGCTACCTGGAAATCAGAGAATCCGGCTTTTTTGGCTGCTTTCAGCAGTTCGCCGGGCAGCTCTTCCAGTTGGGTGAATTGTTCCAGGTCTTTTTTAATGAAGAAAATATTTTTAAGCTTCTGCAGGAACCAGCGGTCGATTTTTGTTTTTTCGTAAATCTGGTCGACCGTGTAGCCTTTGTTAAACGCTTCGGCAATGGCAAAAATGCGGCGGTCGGTGGGACGGGCGAGTTCCTCTTCAATTTCGGCGATGTTGATTTCCTCCTTGTTGCCCACGAATCCGTGCATCCCGAGGCCCACCATGCGGATTCCCTTTTGGATGGCTTCTTCGAAATTGCGGCCGATGGCCATAATTTCGCCTACACTTTTCATCGAGCTGCCAATGTTTTTCGAAACGCCGATAAATTTGTTAAGGTCCCAGCGGGGGATTTTTACCACGCAGTAGTCGAGCGCCGGTTCAAAAGCGGCGGTGGTGACTTTGGTTACCGAGTTTTTCAGTTGGTGTAACCCGTAGCCGAGGCCCAGCTTGGCAGCCACAAACGCCAGCGGGTAGCCGGTGGCTTTCGAGGCCAGCGCCGACGAACGCGACAAGCGGGCGTTCACCTCAATCACGCGGTAATCTTCGGAATAAGGGTCGAGGGCAAACTGTACATTGCATTCGCCAACCACGCCCACCCGGCGGATGATTTTGATGGAAATCGCCCGTAGTTTGTGGTATTCGGTGTTGGAGAGGGTTTGCGACGGTGCCACCACGATACTTTCGCCGGTATGGATTCCCAGCGGATCGAAGTTTTCCATGTTACAAACCGTGATGCAGTTGTCGTATTTGTCGCGTACCACTTCGTATTCCACTTCTTTCCACCCTTTTATCGACTCTTCGACCAGGATTTGGGGCGAGTAGGAAAATGCTTTTGCGGCAAGGGCTTCCAGCTCTTCTTCGTTTTCGCAGAAACCGCTGCCCAGTCCGCCCAGTGTATAAGCTGCCCGGATGATGATGGGAAACCCGACTATTGCGGCTGCTTTGCGCGCTTCGTCCATGTTGGCAGCCGCTATGCTTTTGGGTGTTTTTACGCCAATTTCATCCAGCATTTTGGCAAAAATATCGCGGTCTTCGGTGTCGATAATCGACTGGACCGGTGTGCCCACCACCTGGATGTTGTATTTTTCGAGAACTCCCGATCTAAACAGCGCCACACCGCAATTCAACGCGGTTTGCCCGCCAAAGGCCAGCAAAATACCCTGCGGCTTTTCCTTTTTGATTACTTCTTCCACAAAGTAAGGCGTAACCGGGAGAAAGTAAATTTTATCGGCAATGTTTTCCGAAGTCTGGATGGTGGCAATGTTGGGATTGATGAGGATGGTTTCCACACCTTCCTCTTTCAGCGCTTTTAACGCCTGCGAACCGGAATAGTCAAATTCGCCGGCCTCCCCGATTTTTAACGCTCCCGAACCGAGGATGATTGCTTTTTTTATTTCAGTTTTAATCATGATATGGTTGTTGTTTGCCTTCCGCTAAAACTTAAGGAGAGCGGCTACTGTTTTTTACTTTTTACTATGTTCTCGATAAAATTGTCAAACAAAAATTCGGTGTCGGTAGGGCCGCTCGATGCTTCGGGATGAAACTGGGTGGAGAAAAACGGCTTGGTTTTGTGCCTGATTCCTTCGTTGGTGTTGTCGTTGG
>CAZHKI010000556.1:0-2380 GCA_964533365.1 uncultured Maribellus sp.
AAAGGAACTTCAATTTCCCTTTTGGGTTTAAAATTACTGTCGTTGAGGTAACGCTTGTCAACGGCCCAAAGATCAATCAGGATTAAAACACCCAGAATTCCAACAAGAAGGTTGGTTTTCAGCTTTTGAATATGCCAGAGATACACCACACTGGCAGCCAGGGCAATAAACACAAACGAACGGAAAGCATCGGCGCGCAGCAGATTTTTACGGTCGGCAATAACGCTGTCCATCAGCCAGTCGGGGAAACGCATGGCATCGGTGGCGTTGGTAAAATCGCCGGCGACAGCAGGAAGGGCTGCAAAAAGCAGGGCAACACCGCCGGTAACCAGCGCCGACCATTTCAACCCGTTGAGCCAAACCGTTTTCGCGGTTTTCCCGGTCAGTATGTTATTCAGCGCAATAAAACCCAGCAATGGCATAGCGGTTTGGGCAATCACCAGCGTCATACTGGGCGCCCTGAATTTGTTGTAAAACGGCAGGTAGTCGAGAAGGAAGCTGGTTAAACCCATCACGTTTCCGCCCCATGATAAAACGACGGAAAGTACAGTGGCCAGCAACAGCCACCATTTATAGGGGCCGGTAACCACAAAAAGTCCTAAAACAAAGAGGAAAACCACGATAGCGCCAACATAAACCGGGCCCGATGTTCCGGGCTGGTCGCCGTGATACATGCTCACGGCCTGAATGGTTTGCCTTGGATTCTGAACTCCTTTTTGCTGCAGGGTCTTAAAACTCTCTGAACCTACGCCGGGATTGGTGAGGCTGCCCCCGCCTTTAAAATTGGGGATCAACAGTGTGAGGGTTTCATCGATGCCGTAACTCCACTGCACCACGTAATCCTTGTCGAGGCCGGTGGTTTTATTCCCGTCGGCCGACGACAGCTCTGACGGCCCGCGAATGGTTTCTTTCGAATATTCATACGTGGTATATAACCGCGAAAAGTTCATGCCCACGGCAATTACAGCGCCGGCAGCGAGGAATAGCAAAGCTTTTCCGAAAGCAGCCAGTTCGTTCGCTTTCCAGGAATAAATAAGCTGGACAAGAATATACAGAGCGAGAAAAAGAAAGCCGTAGTAGGTAATCTGCAGGTGACCGGCCAGAATTTCGAACGACAAGGCCACGGCAAACAGCAACCCTCCTTCCAGCGGTTTTCGCCGGAAAGCCATTAAAACCCCGGCAATTACCATGGGCAGGTAACCCAGGGCAATGGCTTTTGAAGTATGCCCTGCGGCAATAATAATCAGGAAATAGGAGGAAAAAGCAAACGCCACCGCGCCGGCAACACTTAGCCACCGGTTAAAACCCAGGCACGAAAGCAGGATGTAAAACCCCAGCAGATAAAGAATCAGAAACGAAGCCTCTGAAAATGACTTGCGAAGGAAAGTGTTTACCCCTTCGCCCCAGTTCCCGGGATAAAAAACAGAAATCAGGTAGGTTGGCATCCCGCCAAACATCCGGTTGGTCCACAAAGCCTGCTCACCGGTTTCGGCACGGTAGTCAACCACTTCTTTCGACATTCCCTTGAAATGTTCAATATCGGGCATCTGCAGCGTTTTTCCCTCCAGCAGCGGAAACAGGTAGGCGTATGCCAGTACAATAAAAAACAGGATTATCCCCAGGTTGATAATAATTTTGCGGAAGCCGGTTATCTTTGCCATAATACTATCTTTGTTGCAGTTTCGTTTTTTGATTTGAACAAAAATAAAGATTAAATACTGTTTTGCACCAAAAATGGGGATAATCATTAAACAAAGTATCCGGGGAAGTGTCTGGTCGTACCTGGGGGTGTTGGTCGGATTTGTTACCACATCCTATCTGTTTCCGAACTACCTTCCCACCGATGCAGTGGGGCTGCTGGGGTTGCTGATGGCCTGGTCGATGTTGTTTGCCCAGATATCATCGCTGGGTTTTCATGGTGTAACCTCAAGGCTTTTCCCCTATTTCCGGAACCGCGAAAACGGGCACAACGGATTTCTGTTTATTGCCTTTATGGTCATGATTGCCGGTTTTATCCTGTTCCTGCTGGTTTTCTGGCCCATGAAACCGTGGCTGGTCGAAACCAATCTTGAAAAATCAGGCCTGTTTACGGAATACATTGGGTTGCTTGTCCCGCTGACATTTTTCACGCTGCTGTTTGTACAGCTCGACTATTATAACAAAGTGCTTTACGATGCGGTTTTCGGAACATTTCTGCAGGAATTCCTCCAGCGGGTTTTAATCCTGCTGATGACCCTCCTGTTTGTCTTTCAGGTTGTTTCGCTTCATCAGTTTGTTTGGCTTTACGCGGCTTCGGTGTGTGTAAAAGGCGTGGTCATTTTTATTTTCCTTGTTTTAAAAGGCGAGATGGACCTGAGGCCCAATTTTCGGTTTATCGACC
>CAZHKI010000557.1:0-2375 GCA_964533365.1 uncultured Maribellus sp.
GAATCGAACCCGCACTCTGTTGCCAGAACTGGATTTTGAATCCAGCGCGTCTACCTATTCCGCCACCCGGGCTTTTCCCTTAACGGAAAATTGGTGGGCAAAAATAACGATTTCAAACAAATATCCAAAAATTTTACTCCCGATTATTCCATTGCTTTTTATTATACCCCTTTTATAACCAGATTCCAAAGCTATTCTTTTTGAATTCTAAACCAGCAATAAACATAATTTCATCAAAAATATCCTGTCCAAAACAGTTTTTTTTTACCTTAGCCTCAGCGTTTTAAACCGATGAACAATGAACCTGACCGAAGAAAACGAATGGTTTGAAAAAGTGAAAACCGGCGATATGAAGGCTTATGAAAACCTTTTTCACCGGTACTACAAACACTTGTGCATGTTTTCTTCGAAACTGGTTCGCGATGATGCGGCTGCCGAGGAAATCGTTCAGGACTTTTTCGTAAAACTGTGGGAAAAAAGAAATCAGATCACCATTGAAACCTCGGTTAAACATTACTTCTTCCGTTCTGTCAAAAATCTTTGTCTGAACCATATTCAGCACAATAAAATCAAATTGCGCTATTCGCAAAAAATGATGACAGAATCAGATCAACAGGTCACCGCGGAAGATCATGAAGCGGATTTTGAACTCTATGAAAAAATTGAGGAAAGTATCGGTTCACTTCCTGAAAAGCGCAGGGAAATTTTCAGGTTAAGCCGCGAAGAAGGATTAAAATACCGGGAAATTGCCGAACGGTTAAACATTTCAGTAAAAACCGTTGAAGCTCAGATGGGGCTGGCAATTAAAACATTACGCGAAAAATTAAAAAACTACTATACCTTTTTTATCTTTTTTTGTGCTTTTGTAAAAAAACAGAATAAGGGTTAATCGAATGTGCATTGTCATTGTAGTATCATGGAAAAAATGGAGAATATAGAAAATTTTAACTGGGAACTGCTTTCGAAATATATTAATAACGAAGCCAGTTCACTGGAAAAATCGGAGGTGGAGGCATGGCTCAGCGAAAACCGTGAGAACCATGAAATGTTGGAACAGGTCAGGTCGATGCTCGGCAAAGTGGATTCGTACTACCAGATGAAAAACTTTGATTCGGGAGCCGCCTGGCAAAATGTACATTCGAAAATCAACCCGGAACCAGAAATAATGATTCAGCACAAAAACGTAAGAAAGGAGGCCATTTTAACATTTTACCAATACGCTGCCATCATTATCATTGCGTTATTACTGGGTTCGATTGGATATTATATCGGTTTCAGGAAAGAAAAACCGGCAGAATCAATTCAAATTGTTTCGGCAGAAAACCAGGCGATCAACGAATTTGTGCTTCCCGACGGAACCAAGGTTACCTTGAACAGCAACTCAACACTGCAATTTCCCACACAATTTACAACCGATGTGCGGGAGGTAACCATCACCGGAGAAGCCTTTTTTGATGTAACGCCAAATGCTGCAAAACCATTTGTCATCCATGCCGGGAATGCACAGGTAAAAGTTTTAGGTACCTCTTTTAACATTTGTGCCTATCCTGAAGACGAAACAGTTGAAGTGGTTGTTCAGACCGGGAAAGTACAGGTAAGCTGTAAAAAAACAGGCCTTCCTGCTGAAAGCCACGAAGTTTTTCTTGCCCCGGGAGAAAAGGGAACATTTTACAACACCGGTAACCTGCTGGAAAAAGCAGTCAATACCAATCCCAATTTTCTGGCCTGGAAAACCCGCATCATGGAATTCAACCAGGTTCCGCTGAGCGAGGTCGTGCTTTGCCTTGAAAAGGTATATCACATCGACATTGTTTTGGCTGAACCCCGTTTGAACGAACTGCTCTTAACTGCCCAATTCGACAAAAAACCCGTTGATTTCATTTTAAATGTCGTGCGGCTCACATTTAATCTGGAATTATCGGTCGAAAACGAACAGTTTACCTTGTCGGGCCGTACAATTGAACCAGTAAAACGTTAAAAGTCATGAAACCTTTCATAAATAAATTATCTCTCCTGTTTTTGGGGGTAACTGTTGCCTTTTTGTTTGTTTCACAAACGTCGTTTTCACAGGAACCCAAAAAACAGGCACTTGACCAAAACATCAGCATTTATGCTGAGGATGAACCACTTTCGGATATCATCGAAAAAATCTGCAAATACCTGAACCTCGATTATTCGTACAATGCAAACCTTGTTCAGGATAAAAAAATCAGTTTGAACATTTCAAACAAACCCATCAAATTTGTTCTCGACAAACTGATGAAAGATTTCTACCTGCTGTTCGAAATCGAAGACAACATCCTGGTCGTCCGCGATTATGTACCGTTGGATAAAAGTATGGATTTCGAACAAAACACGCGTCAATTTATTGGTGG
>CAZHKI010000558.1:0-2372 GCA_964533365.1 uncultured Maribellus sp.
CAACCATCGAACCCGGCAATCAAAAACGTGTTCCGTGGGCCGAAGTCCCGCTCATCGAATCGGGTTTGCTGGGGCCGGTAACTATTCAAACGTTTGTGTTTCCCAATTCTGACAGGTATTAAAAACATATCAGAATTAAACTTAAAATTGTATTTTTAATCCCCATATAAATTCCTGTAAAATCAGATAAAACCAAAATCGCATGGCTTATAAAACCATTTTTTTTAGTGTTGCGGCAGTATTGCTGCTTTTTTCATGCAACAGAAAAAAGGAAATACAAAAAGAAGATCCATACCAAATTACCGTGGCCGCTTTTTATTTCCCCAACTACCATACCGGCGACCCGCGCAACGATAAAAACATGGGGGAAAACTGGGCGGAATGGGAACTGGTAAAAGCAGCGCAGCCAAGATTTCCAAACCACCAGCAGCCCAAAGTTCCGGCGTGGGGATTTGTTGATGAGAAAGACCCGGAAGTGATGGCAAAAAAGATTGAAGCCGCCGTCAACCATGGCATCGACTGTTTTATTTTCGACTGGTATATGTACGACGACGGCCCGTTTCTAAACCGTTGCATCGACGAAGGATTCCTGAATGCACCGAATTGTGATTCGATTCAGTTTGCGCTGATGTGGGCCAACCACGACTGGGTCGACATTCATCCGTACACCCGCGGCGCGGAACAAAAGCTGCTTTATCCGGGAAAAGTTTCGCCCGAACGGTTTGAAGAAATCGGCGATTTTGTCATCCGTGAATATTTCACCAAACCCAACTACTGGAAAATCGATGGGGAACCCTATTTTTCCATTTACGACGTAAAGAAGTTTGTGGAAAGTTTCGGGAGCCTCGAAGCAACCAAAACGGCGATGGAAAGAATGAATGAAAAAGCAGTACAAGCCGGGTTAAAAGGAATCCACTGGAACCTGGTGGCCTGGGGCAACCCGATTTTGCCCGTTGAAAATGCGCCTGCTGACACTCCAGCGCTGATTAAAGCGCTCGGGTTCGATTCGGCAACTTCCTATGTCTGGATTCACCATACCAAACTGCCCGAAACACAAACCGGTTACAACTGGGTGCGCGACCGATATTTCGAACACTGGGAGAAGGCGAAAACCGAGTATGGCGTCCCCTATTTTCCGAACGTCACCATGGGCTGGGACCCAAGCCCGCGCTGCGACCTGAATTCGGAGTGGGCCAACGTGGGCTATCCGTTTATGAACACCATCGGGAACAACACCCCGGAGAATTTTAAAACGGCGTTGCAACTCACCAAAGAAAAACTGCTGGCCGACCCCGCCGGACCGCGAATCCTGAACATCAACTGCTGGAACGAATGGACCGAAGGTAGTTATCTCGAACCCGATATGATTTCAGGGATGAAATACCTGGAAGCGGTGAAAGAAGTTTTCAGGTAATCTTTATTGCCTGATATTGTATCCAACAAAAGCTACACACCCCACATTTTTTACTATTGCGGTGCGCTGCACCTTAAAATCAATTCTATTCCAATTGTTTTTATAACTATTTCGCGGCGCTGCCGCTGAAGAACCTTCTTTTATAACACTGCGAACAGGAATATTTTCAGGTGCAGCGTACCAAAATATTTGTAGAAAGAAACAACTCCATAAATATTAAGGTGCAGCGCACCAAAATATTTGTAACTAATTATTAAACAAAAAAATTGAAGGTGCAGCGCACCGAAACTTTTGTAGTTCATTCAAAAAAGCTAAATTTATCCATTACAATTCATTGTAAATCATGGCAAATACTTACACTCAATTTTATGTCCATTTGGTTTTTGCTATAAAAAACCGTGAAGCTTTAATTCGAAATCAATGGAAAAACGAACTTGAAATGTATATTACAGGAATTATTCATAACCACAAACACAAAATACTGGCAATTAGCGCCATGCCTGATCATATTCATATTTTTATTGGTTATAAAATCAATCATTTAATACCTGATTTGGTGGAAGAAATAAAAACCTCGTCGAATGCATGGATTAAAAACAACCGGCTATCAAAATTCCGGTTCGAATGGCAAAAGGGGTATGGTGCATTTTCGCATTCGCAATCTCAAATCGATACAGTTGTTAATTACATCCTGAACCAGGAAAACCATCATAAAAGAAACAATTTCAGAAAAGAATACCTTGAAATATTAAGAAAAAATGACATTCAATATAATGATGATTACCTTTTTGATTTTTTTGATGATATAGCTGGCTGGGTGTAGTTTTACTGATAATACTATTCCGGTGCGCTGCACCTTGAAAATCAAATTCATTCCAATGGATTCTACAAATATTTCGCGGCGCTGCCGCTGAAGAACCCTCATTTAAAACAAAGGATATGAAATTTTTAGGTGCAG
>CAZHKI010000559.1:0-2369 GCA_964533365.1 uncultured Maribellus sp.
AAACCGGTAACGAAGAGTGGAAAAAAATCACCAAATTCTGGATGACACTGTTGGGTATCAACTTCGCCATTGGGGTAGCCACAGGGATCATCCTCGAGTTTGAGTTCGGGACCAACTGGTCGAACTACTCGTGGTTTGTGGGCGACATTTTTGGCGCACCGCTGGCCATCGAAGGAATTCTGGCTTTTTTTATGGAATCGACATTCATCGCCATCATGTTTTTCGGGTGGAATAAGGTGAGCAAAAAAACCCACCTGCTGGCCACCTGGTTAACCGCCATCGGCGCCAACCTATCCGCCTTATGGATTTTGGTTGCCAACGGTTGGATGCAAAACCCGGTGGGGATGGTTTTCAACCCTGAAACAGCCAGAAACGAAATGCAGCATTTCTGGGACGTCCTGTTTTCACAAACCGCAGTTGACAAGTGGTTACACGCCACTTCCTCGGGATTTGTGCTGGCGTCGGTTTTTGTGGTTGGCGTTTCGTCGTGGTACCTGCTGAAAAACCGCGAAGTGGCCCTGGCCAAAAAAAGCATCCTGATTGCTGCAATTTTCGGGCTTGTTTCATCGGTTTACCTGGTGGGCACCGGCGACAGTTCTGCTCGGACCATTGCCGCCACCCAGCCCATGAAACTTGCCGCCATGGAAGGTTTGTACAACGGAAGCGAAGGCGTGGGGCTGGTTGCCGTAGGCATCCTTTCAGAACCCGTTGACGACCGTGAAGCAGAAAGTTTAAGCAACTTCATCGTAAAAATTGAAATCCCGAAATTTTTGTCGTATATGGCTTACCGCGACTGGAACGCTTTTGTGCCCGGAGTGAACGATCTGGTTACAGGAAACGAGAAATACGGATATATGCCCGCTTCCGAAAAAATGGAAAGAGGTAAAATTGCCATTGCCAAACTGAAAGAATTCAAAAATGCAAAAAAAGCCGGTGACGAAAATCTGGCCGCCTCAATGAAAGCCGAATTAACCAGCGACAGTTTCCGTGAAAACTATTTCAAATACTTTGGATATGGCTATTTCAACAACACCGCGGATATCATTCCCAACGTGGCGCTGACATTTTACAGTTTCCACATCATGGTTGCACTTGGGTTCTTCTTCATTTTGTTGTTTGTGCTTTCCCTTTTGTTCATCATCAAAGGAAACTACCTGAAACAACGATGGTTTATGCGGATTGCCGTTATTTCCATTCCGTTGGCATACATCGCCAGCCAGACCGGCTGGATTGTAGCTGAAGTGGGGCGCCAGCCCTGGGTTGTCCAGGATTTGATGCCTACCCTGTCGGCCGTTACGCGCATCAGCGCCGGATCGGTACAAATCACATTCTGGCTGTTTGCGGTTTTGTTTACGGTACTGTTGATAGCCGAACTGAAAATCATGTTCCGCCAGATTAAAATCGGACCAAAACATTAAAAGGAGGAAATCATCATGTTTGAAAATTTATCACTTCTCGCGTTACAACAATACTGGTGGGTGCTGGTATCGGTACTGGGGGCATTGTTTGTTTTCCTCACTTTTGTGCAGGGCGGGCAAACCCTTCTTTACATTGCCCGAACTGAAGGTGAAAAGACCTTGATTTTAAACACGCTGGGGCGGAAATGGGAATTTACATTCACTACCCTTGTTACGTTTGGCGGCGCATTTTTCGCTTCCTTCCCGTTGTTTTATGCCACCAGTTTTGGTGGTGCCTACTGGGTGTGGATGGCCATTCTGGCTGCTTTTGTCATCCAGGCCGTGTCGTACGAATTCCGGAAAAAACCAGCCAACTTTCTGGGTGCAAAAACTTTCGAGATCTTTTTGACCATTAACGGATTACTTGGCACCATCCTGATTGGGACTGCTGTGGGGACTTTTTTCAACGGCGCCATGTTTTCGCTGAACGATCTCAACCAGGTGGACTGGCATACGCCCTACCGCGGGTTGGAAGCCGTTCTTACGTTCCACAATGTTGCGCTGGGCCTGTCGGTTTTCTTTCTGTCAAGGTTACTTGGACTTTTGTATTTCATCTATACCATCGACCACGACCTGATTGTGGCCCGGTCGAGAAAACACCTGTTTTTCACCTCCGTCTTTTTCCTGATATTTTTCCTCTATTTTCTGATTGTGCTGCTGCTGAAAGAAGGTTTTGCAGTAAATGCCCAAACCGGTGAAGTATTTACGGAAAAATACAAATACCTGCACAACCTGCTGGAAATGCCTGTTATCGCCATTCTGCTTGTTGTGGGAATTTTGGGTGTGCTGTGGGGTATTATTACCACCATTTTTCTGAGCAGCGACAAAGGGTTCAGCTATGCAGGGGCAGGTACGGTATTAACTGTACTGTCGCTCTTTCTCATTGCCGGGTTCAACAACACTGCATTTTAT
>CAZHKI010000560.1:0-2366 GCA_964533365.1 uncultured Maribellus sp.
ACGTTTTCGACGCCACAATAAACAACGTGGTCTCCGGATCAAGTGGTTTAAGTGTTTCAACCATGTGTGTACCGTCAACGTTCGACACAAAATGGAGGTTGAGGTGGTTTTTATAGGGTTTCAGCGCCTCGGTCACCATAAGCGGGCCGAGGTCGGAACCGCCGATTCCAATGTTGACAATATCCGTAATGGCTTTCCCGGTGTAGCCTTTCCACCCGCCGGAAATCACTTCTTCTGAAAAAACCTTCATTTGATCAAGAACAGCATTCACGTCGGGCATTACATCTTTTCCATCGACACAAACGGGCGTGTTACTTCGGTTTCGAAGCGCTGTGTGCAACACGGCGCGGTTTTCGGTGGCATTGATCTTTTTGCCTGTAAACATACTTTCGATGGCGCTTTTCAGCCCGCATTCGGCAGCCAGTTCCAACAGCAATTCCCGTACTTCGTCGTCAACTATATTCTTTGAGAAATCGATCAGGATGTCTTCAAATTTCAGCGAATATTTATGAAAACGATCGGGATCGTTGGCAAAAATTTCTTTCATGTGGGTGCCTTCAAAACTGAAATAATATTCTTCGAGTTTGTTCCAGGCAGCGGTGTCCATCGGATTTATTTTCGGCAGCATAATTTTTGTTTTTAATGATTTAACATGGTGAGCCTACCCCTTGCGGGACGATCACTTCTGTACAAAGATAATGGTTTATCACAATTGCCCGTTCCCGGCGGGAGAAGCTTAATTTTTGGTTAAAACTGCTTTAAATGTCTCCTTCCAGGCTACCGGATTCCTGTCCGGTTGCAAACCGCTTTTTTCCTTACCTTTGCCATCAGAAAAAAATACAAAACCGCAAATGAAATCTGACGTCATAAAAGGCTACCTGTTTGCATTAGTGGCAACCGTGGCTTATTCACATGTTTATATTTTCAGCAAAGTGGCTTTGAACGAACTTCCGCTGGAGCAGTTTGGCAGCTTGTGGTACATTGTGGTTACCATTCTTTGTTTGCTTTTGACCGCAAAAAATAGAAAACTGGGGCAAATCAGGCAACTGACAAAAAAACAGGTGCAGATTTTGGTCACACTCGGGTTACTCGAAATTGCGACAACCACGCTGTTTTTCCTTTCTATCCACATCATTCCCGATCCCTCGGTGACTTCGTTTCTGGGCAACATGTACCCGGTAATGGTAATGCTTGGCGGGATTTTTATATTGAGCGAACGGTTTGGCCCTGTTGAAATTTTTGGAGGATTTCTGGCGCTCGCCGGCGCTTTTGTAATCAGTTACAGTGGTGGAACCACCCTTCAAACACTTTTTATCGAAGGTACCGGCGTTGTTTTCCTGAACGCCATTTTTGCATCGACTGCCACGCTGGTGGTAAAAGTACATGTAAAAAAACTGAGCCCCGAATTGCTCAACCTGAACCGGGCGGTGTGGCTGCTGTTGTTTTCTCTGATCATGTTTTTCATTTTGAACAAACCGCTGGTGGTTTCTCCCACGGCCATTGCCAACCTAATTATTGGCGCATCGCTCGAATTTATAGCCATTTTAACCATTTACTACTCGTTTAAATACATCGAAGCTTCGCGTTCATCGATTGTGCAAAGCATGAAAGGCGTGGTGGTTTTACTCTCTGCCTATCTGTTTTTTGGAACATTCCCGCTGCCTCATCAATTGGCCGGCGGTATTATTACCGTTACCGGCGTACTTTTGATGGCCCTCGCACAAACAGGATTTTTCAGCAAAAAAAAGCATAAAAAAGAGGCTGCCTGAAAAAGCAGCCTCCTGTAAATTCGTTATTATCAAACAATAATACTATTCGGGCAGAGCACCGATGAGTTTATTGTATTCGGTTTCTTTTTCCGGAATTTTCCAAACCCAGTTGTTTTTCACATTAGGGCCAAACTCAACAGCCAAAACAGTATTAAAATTACCTCCGTTTGCCGCATTTTTACGGCTTACTCCATCACCCCAGCGTTTCAGGTCAAACCAGTCGAAACCTTCGCCCCACAATTCAATGGCGCGATATAATTTGATTTCGTCCAGCAGTTCGGCGCCTGTTTTGGTACAGGTATATTCCGGATCGCGGCCTGAGTCTTTGATGAGTGAAACCAGTAACTGTTGCACTTCAGTTTCTTTTCCGCCCTGGAAATATTTTGCTTCAGCCTCAATTAAATACATTTCAGAAGAACGGAAATGGTTCAGGTTCCCGACACCCGGCAGATCGGCAGCTGCAATTTTAAACTGCATGTATGCATAAGGAGTTGCAGTTGAGTATAAATTGGGATACAGTGCAAAAGCACGGGCTTTAAGGGCTGCCCCGGCCACACCGGATGATGCGGTGTATGAATCGGTCTTCGGATCGAGGAA
>CAZHKI010000561.1:0-2364 GCA_964533365.1 uncultured Maribellus sp.
TGTACGGTTCCATGTTGGGATTCCATTTTCTTTTGAGGTGGCCAAAATGGACACCGGCGTCTAATAACTCCTGAAAATTTGTTCTTGGCATCTGTTTACTTTTTACTATGTCCTAAAAGCAACCGTTGAGTAGTCCGTCAACTGACGAAATCTCAACCGTTTTAGATCCATATTGATGATTAATAATAATATTAACGTTTTGAGAACTGGAAACGTTTCCTTGCTTTTGGCTGGCCGGGCTTTTTCCGTTCCACTTCGCGCGGATCCCTGGTAAGGAACCCATGAGGTTTCAAGTCTTTCCTCATCTCCGGGTCGATGGTGATTAAAGCGCGGGAAATAGCCATCCGCAAGGCTTCTGCCTGTCCTTTCGGGCCGCCGCCTTCGAGGTTCACTTTAATGTCGTATTTTTCCTGAAGATTCAGCAATGTTAACGGCTGTAATACAATATATTGTAGCGTTGTAGTCGGAAAATATTCTGCAAACTCCCTTTTATTGATGGTAATGTTGCCTTTGCCCTCACTCAGGTAAATACGTGCCACTGCCGATTTCCTGCGTCCTAATGTATTAACTACTTCCATTTTGCTTATTTAATCGTATTTAAATCAACAACTTTTGGTTTCTGTGCTTCGTATTTGTGCTCAGAACCGACTACTACATGCAGGTTTCCGTATAACTTCCGGCCTAATTTATTTTTCGGAAGCATCCCTTTCACTGCTTTTTCAACCAACCGTTCCGGGTATTTGGCTAAAATTTCCTTAGGCGACTGAAACCGTTGTCCTCCCGGGTACCCTGAATGCCTTACATATACTTTGTCGCTCATCTTTTTACCGGTGAACTGTACTTTCTCGGCATTGATAACAATGACATTATCACCGCTGTCAACATGCGGCGTAAAATCCGGTTTGTTCTTTCCCCTCAGGATTTTGGCTACTTTGCTGGCCAAACGTCCGAGTACCATGTTTTCGGCATCAACAACAATCCACTCTTTGTTTACAGTGGCTTTGTTGGCCGAAATTGTTTTATAACTAAGTGTATCCACTTGTTTAATTTTTATTCGTTCAACACTTTGTGATTTCCCTAAAGCCGGTTTTTCAATTAATACGGAATTCTTAATCAAAGCCGTTTCTTAAAGTAAATCAACATTTTATACATCCTTTTTTAAGGGACAATAATCGGGACTGCAAAAGTATTTTCTTTTTTCGGATTTCCAAAAAATAATACTCAATTTTTCAGGTATTTAAAGTGCTGTTAACCATCATTTCATTCGCAAAAAACAGCCGGCCCGATTATTGGCAACGCAAATGGGGAAATCCGGATGTTTTTAGTGTGGATTCCTTTTTTTGAAAACTTATCCGTCGAACCCTTTTACATTAGTTCAACAATATTTTTTACATTTGCCTGACAGGTAAATTTAAAATCAGTTTACGATGGGCGACCCAAAACCCAAAAGATTAAAAAAGAGGATTTTTAGTTCGTGGATTACATCGATGATCAGCATTACGCTGGTTTTAATCATGCTGGGGACCTTGGGACTGGTTCTTATCAACGCCGGGCGGTTGTCGGATTATGTACGTGAAAAAATCGGGTTTACCCTTGTACTGCACGATAATATCAAGGAGCCCGAAGTAGCAAGGCTGCAAAAGATTTTAACCGCAACGCCCTACGTTAAATCAACCCGTTACATTGACAAAGAAACGGCAGCTAAGGAATTAACCGAAGACTTAGGGGAGGATTTTTCGGAATTTTTAGGGTTCAATCCGCTTTTTGCTTCCATTGAGGTTAAGTTGTATGCTCCTTATACAACTTCCGACAGCTTGAAAGTCATCGAGCAAAAATTTCTCGAGTATCCGCAGGTGAAAGAAGTTTTTTATCAAAAAAACCTGGTTTCGGTTATCAATCAGAATGTCCGGAAAATCAGTTTAATCCTTGTTGTTATTAGTGGCCTGATGCTTTTCATTTTTGTGGCACTGATTAACAATACCATTCGTATTTCAGTTTATTCGCAGCGCTTTTCCATCAATACCATGCAAATGGTTGGCGCAGGAAATGCATTTATCCGGAAACCATTTTTACAGCGCAGCCTGTACTGGGGAATTTATGGCGCTGTCATAGCCAACCTTGTCATACTAAGCGGATTTTACACTTACAAAAAAGAGCTGACCGGTATTATATCAACCAGCGATTTATTCGTATCGGCCTTGGTTTTCGCACTGGTGATGGCGCTGGGAATGCTGATTTCGTTTCTTTCCACCTGGTTCGCGGTCAACAAATTCCTGAAAATGAAATTTGATGAATTATTTTATTGACTATCTTTAACGCCTCATTCAAATCATCATGGCAAAGAAAGAAAATTCAACAAAAGAG
>CAZHKI010000562.1:0-2358 GCA_964533365.1 uncultured Maribellus sp.
CATTTCAGGGATGGGCAGTTCCCCGTCGATGAAAAAAATCATTTTCCTATGTAACGTTTTGCAATCCATTATTTTAATTTGTTTGTATGACACATTTATTTGAATAACCTTGCGTTAAAAACACTTTTTTTTGTAACAGTGATATAATTTTTTTTGAAGGTTCAGTTTGGCCCGGTGAATGAGCGATTCCACCGACGAAACCGAGAGTTCCATTATTTCGGCAATTTCCTTGTACGATAAATCTTCGTATTTATTCAGCGTAAAAGCTGTTTTCTGGTTTTTAGGCAATGCTTCAATTGCCTGGTTTAAAATATTGGCCCGCTCGCTGGCTTCGAGTTCTGCTGCCGGCGTTTCCTGGTGTTGAGTTGCGCTGCTCATCTGCTGTTTTTTTGCCGGCGCGGCATCATCGAATAATAAAGACCATTTTCTTCTTCTGTTGTCACGGATGAAGTTGAGTGACCGGTTCACGGAGATCCGGTAAATCCAGGTTGAAAGTTTGGCGTCGGCCCTGAAATTTTGAATGGAGCGGAATACTTCGATAAATACATCCTGTGCAATATCTTCGGCATCTTCGGTGCTGTGAACTAAACCATAACAGGTATTGACAACCTGTTTCTGGTAATTTTCAACCAGTTGTCTGAACGCCTGTTCATCGCCCTGCTGAAGTCTTTTTATGATTTCCGTTTCCGACATTTATAATTTTGGACACTCTAAATTACTTTTTTGAATTCATTTGAAATGGCTTTTACAAATGGAAAATTTATCATACGGGTTGAATAGGTTTGAATAATATCGCCCGGGGAATTATAAACAATTCTATCCCGGGAAAAAGAAGGATAACCAAAATTTTGGTTAATTTAAATGAAATAAATGTAGACCAGCCAGAATTGTTTTTCATTTGTGTCAAAATCAAATTTCAACGGGTAAGACACACCAAAAACAAAAAACTTGTGGGCCAGGTGAAATTATATTCGGGTAATGATGTCGTTGTTATTGAGCGATTCGAATTTCCTTCCCTGCTGGGTAAAGCGTTCGGCCATAAGGTTCATGATTTCGTTGGCTGTTGTTTCAATGGGTTTATTGGAAACATTCAGGATAGTAAATCCTCCCTTTTCGAATACAAAAAGAGCATGCCGGATTTCTTCCCTGACCGCTTGTTCGTCCACGTAGGTTTCGTTTTGGTAATTGTTCCACGACTGGAGCCTTTTTTTCCGGTGGGCAATTAATTGCCGGGTCGAAATGTTTAAGCCGAATACGCGCCGGGGATCAACCTCAAATAATTCATCAGGGGGTTGAATTCCGTTCACCAGCGGGATATTGGCCACTTTCCAGCCAAACATCGAAAGGTATATACTCAGGGGTGTTTTCCCTGAACGCGAAACACCCGTCAGGATAATGTCGGCCTGGTTTAACCGTTCCGGGCTCAGCCCGTCGTCGTGCGACAGGGTGTAATCGATGGAGTCAATCCGGTCAAAATATTGCTGGTTGAGTTCGCGGTACAGCCCTGGGTGTTTTAATGGTTCAACCTTCAGGGTTTCATCCAGGTGGCGGGCCAGTTTCCCCATAAAATCAATCACCTTCACACCGTGTTCAATACAAAGTGTATTGATACTTTTCCGAAGAAAAGGATTGACCATGGTGTGGGCAATTAAACCACCATCCGATTTGGCTTTTAAAACCACTTCGAGTACCTGTTCGTCGGTTAAAACCCCGGGAACAATAATTACCGGAATTTTATTCTCGGGGTACTGGATTAAAAGCGCCTGTACCATGTGATTGCCCGAAAGTCCGCGGCCACCCGATACAACGTAAATCGGGGCATACGTTTCATGATTGGATTGGTCCATAATTTTTAATTCAACTGGTACAAAAATAAAGGCTTTTCGCTTGTGAAACACTTTATCCAGGAATATTCTCACCGGGAGATGTTTTTTATTCAACCTTTCATTTTGGCAATGGAACTTTTAAACAGGAACAAAGAAATGGATTTCAAATATTTATATATTTAAGCCGGGAAATTAATTTAAACTTACTGTTATGAAGAAACTGATTATTCTTTTTTTCCTTGGAATTTATGCTGTTGCCGGTGTGGCACAGGAAGCCGACAAAATTTTGGGTATCTGGTGGAACGATGAAAAAACAACCAAAATTCAGGTAGAGAAAAAAGACGGCAAATACTTCGGGACGATTGTATATATGATCCCCGAAAAATACGAAAACGGCCAACCGCCGAAAGATGACAATAATCCCAACACCGCACTGCAGAGCCGGTCGCTGGTGGGTTTGCAAATTTTGCAGGGATTTGTGTACGACACTAAAAAGAAAGAGTGGAAAGACGGGAAAATTTACGATCCAAAA
>CAZHKI010000563.1:0-2353 GCA_964533365.1 uncultured Maribellus sp.
CACCCAAATTTTCATTCTCGTGGGTGTCAAAAAATTGTCATGTAGGTTTCATTTTGTTTTTATTCTCCCTACGGAGATGGTTTTACTGATTTTATACAATTTGTAAATGTAACCATTCGGAAAAATAAAAAAACGCTTTATCCTGTAAAAAATAAAAAGAATCGTATGCCGTGGTTTCCCTGCCAAAGCAAGGAGGGCGAATCATCCATTTTGCTAAATTTACCATTCAAAGCGGGAAATATGGAAAAATGCGCAACCATTATCAGCTACTACGAGCAGGTTTACAAGAGAACACTGACAGAAACGGAAAAAGAAATTATACTGAAATCATTCCGGAAAGAAATTATTCCCAGAAAGTCAATTATTTTTCGAAGTGGGGAAAAAAATACCCGCCATTATTTTGTTGAAAAAGGGTTGCTCCGGATGTTTGTAATCGATTCTGCCGGAAAAGAGTTTAATATTCTTTTCGCCCGCGAAAACCAATGGATCGGCGATTTGGCCACTCCTGCCGATACTTCCTTTTATCTCGATGCCATTGAAAAAAGTATAGTCTATTCCATCTCCGATGAAAACATGAACCTGCTGACCGGTAATTTTTCATCGTTCGTAAAATACATCAGGCGTTCGTACATTTTTCTGCAAAAAAGGCTAGTTTCCATTTTGGTCAACACTGCCGAAGAAAATTATGAAGAACTGCTTAAATCGTATCCCGATTTGGTTCAACGGCTCCCACAATACCACATTTCGTCTTACCTGGGCGTAACCCCGGTTTTTTTGAGTAAAATTATTTCAAAAAGAGCAAGAAATAAAGACTAAAATATCTTTTTCTTAAACTAGTTTATTTTTTGAGTGATATTTGCATTGTATTTTTGCAGTGTAATCTTTAAAAAAAATCAGAAAATGAAACAGATAAGTTTAGTAATTTTAGGAACATTCCTGCTCGCAACAACTGCCATTGCAGGAAATTCGGGGAACAGTGCCACTGTTTTTAACGTCGAAACCAAACAAAGTAAAGTATTGTGGACCGGTAAAAAAGTAACGGGTGAACATACCGGTACACTTAACCTTGCTACCGGAGAAATATCGGTTGACGGGAACAAAGTGATCAATGCTCAGGTAAAAATGGATATGAATTCAATTGTGTGTACTGATATAACCAACGCCGATGTCAACCAAAAACTGGTGGGGCATTTGAAATCGGACGATTTTTTTTCGGTGGACAAATTTCCTCAGGCTGTTTTTTCAGCAACCACATTTAAACCCAATCCGGCCGGAACCGGTGGAAACAACTACCTTGTTTCGGGGAAACTGACCATCAAGGGAATTACCCGTGAAATTTCGTTCCCGGCCAAAGTAGAAATCAAAAACGGACTGTTAAAAGCCAATGGAAAAGCCAAAATTGATCGCACCCAATATGATATCAAATATGGTTCGGGCTCATTTTTCAAAGGATTGGGCGATAATATGATATACAACGATTTTGAGATTGAATTTGATTTGGTTGCTTCTTCCGGCAGTTTAACATCAAAATAACCGAACAAAACAGAAAACAGAATAAATTTCAAAACAAAAGGGGTTAAGCACCATTAGCTTAACCCCTTTGTTTTATGTGATTTAATTCTCAGCAGAATCTTACAGTTTGTAAAATTCTTCCCAGCCTTTGCGCGGGGGTGTGCCAACCAGCATCTGGTTTGCGAGCGCATGGTTGGTAATTTGTTTTTTCTCGCGGTCGAAAACGATTTTGGTATTCAGTTGCTGCGCCAGAACACCCAGGTTAAACACCTGGCTCAGCGGACCGGCAATTTCAAACGGCGACCGGGTTTCTTCCTCTCCTTTGCAGCCTTTCAGGAAATTGGCATAATGGTTCGACGGACTTTTGGGTACCTCGGGCAGCTTCGATTCCATATCCTTAGCTTCTTCAGCAGGGATAATCGACAGGGCGCTACCGTGTGAACCACCTTTAAAAATGAGGTCTTTGCTGTATATTTCCTTCCCCGGGTTCAATTTAACAGGCTGAATTTTACCCACGCTGGTTGGCGGAATATTCGGATCGAGTTCTGATGTTCCATAACCTTCGGGGACCTGCGGAATATTGTCAACGCCATCGTACCAGGTGATATCAACCGGTGGCATATTTCCCCTGGCCGGGAATTTAAATACCAGTGTTGACGACATGGGGAAAAAGAACTTGTTGTGGCCACGAAGCAGCAATGGTTCTACTTCCATGGGCAGTCCCAGGTTGAGGAACTGGTGCGCCGTGTCGATGATATGTGCCCCCCAGTCGCCCAAAGCTCCCATCCCGAAATCGTACCAGCAGCGCCATTGTCCGTTGATAAAATCCTTGTTGTAGTCG
>CAZHKI010000564.1:0-2352 GCA_964533365.1 uncultured Maribellus sp.
ACGATGGGGTGATCTTCCACCGGATCATTGACGGCTTCATGATCCAGGGCGGAGACCCCGAGGGAACGGGCATGGGTGGACCGGGCTACACCATTGAAGACGAGTTCACCGATAATAATCGAAACGATCGGGGGACCATTGCCATGGCCAATGCCGGGGTCAGTGTTGTCCCGGTGGTGTTTATTATTCCGACGTTTCTGGTGCTGACAGTTTTCAGTACTGTTTTACTTTTCAAAAACATTAAAAATCAAATCCCATGAAGACTGAACAAAACCGACTCATTGAAAATTCGGCGAAATGGAAAGGATTACTAAAAACCGGTGGAATAACTTCAATTGCGCTCATCTCGTTAATTCCGGTACAGATGTATATTTTTACTGCTTCCCCGCCTCCCGAAACAGCGTCCGGATTTTTTACCCTTTTTGAAAGCAACTGGTTTTTAGGACTTTTAAGCCTCGACCTGTTATACATTATCAATAATTCGCTGCTGATTTTTGTTTATCTGGGACTTTTTGCGGCGCTGCAAAAAACCGGTTTTTCGACCATGATTATGGCCGTTACAGTTGGCTTTATTGGAATTGCTGCCTATTTTGCCTCAACGGTTGCATTTGAAATGCTCTCCTTAAGCAAACAATTCGCTGTTGCCGAAAATGCTGAAATCAAAAACCAGCTTCTCGCTGCGGCACAAACACTTCTGGTAACCTACAAGGGAACTGCATTTAATGTTTATTACATTTTAAACGCCGTTGCACTTCTACTCATTGCGAAGGTTATGTTTGCGGGAAAAGTATTCAGCAAAGCTACTGCAATCTGGGGACTGATTGCGGGACTGCTCATGCTGATTCCTTCAACCTTTGGAACCATTGGATTAATTTTCAGCATACTATCGCTGATTCCCTGGATTATTTTTTCGGTAATGATTGCAAAAAGGATGCTGTTTCTTGCCAATAAATGAAATCAACCGGCCGATTTTATGTCCTATGAAAACCGCCAGCCTCAGTAGGCAAAACTGCTTCCACCCAGAAATTCGCGCAGCAGCGATGTAGGCGGAATTTCCTCGTCGTCAATGGGTTTAAAGTACGAAAGGAATTTCAGCAGCCGGGTGGCTTCCGCGTATTCCTTCTGGTTTTCGAGGACCAGTTTCAGCACCGGTTCGGCATATTTTTTCAAGACGCCCAGTTCATATAAGGTGGCCGAGTTAAACATGACATCGGCATTTTCCTGAAAAGGGAAAATATTGCGTTCTTCGCCACGGCGCACCGAAGGCCAGCGCCTGATGGTATCGGCAGCCCGGTAACTGCGGTACTGGTTGTCGCGGATGATGCGGCGAATCAACCGGTTGTCGGCTGTGGAAATGTGCGTGTGCTCGTCGAACGAAATTTGGGTAAGCGCCGAAATGAATATTTTAAAGGTATTTTTCGGGTCGATACCGGGCAACAAATTGGGATTCATCCCGTGAATTCCTTCAATAATTAAAATATCGCCCTCCTTCAGTTGTAGTTTATCGCCATTCACGTAACGTTTCCCCCGGTTAAAATCGAATTTTGGGAGTTGCACCATTTTCCCCTCAAAAAGTTCGAGCAACTGCTGGTTGAAAAATTCAATATCGATGGCTTCGAGCGCCTCAAAATCGGGATTTCCCTGTTCGTCGAGCGGGGTATTTTTCCTGTTTACAAAATAGTTGTCGAGCGAAATCTGGTAAGGGTGCAACCCATTAACCGCCAATTGAACGCCCAGCCGCTTGCTAAACGTGGTTTTCCCCGATGCCGAAGGTCCGGCTACCAAAACCAGTTTTACATCGCCGTTGCGTTGATGAATGATATTGGCAATCTCAGCAATCTTTTTTTCGTGAAGCGCTTCCGAAATTTTGATGATATCGCCTCCGTGTTTTTGTAAGGTAAAACCGTTCAACTGGCTGATGGTTGACACGTTCAGAATCTCGGCCCAGTCCTTGTGTTCCTGGTGAATTCCAAATAATTTATCCAGCTTTTGTACATCCTGCAGTTGGGTAAAATCAGCAGGTTTCGGAATTTGCAGCAACAGACCGTCGAAATAGGAAATGAGCCCGAAATGGGTAATGTAGCCGGTTGAAGGGAGCAGGTGCCCGTAAAAATAGTTTCCTAAATCTTTCAAAAAATAGAGGCTCGAAAACAAATGTCCCTGTTGTTCAAAAAGCAAAGCTTTTTCTTCGAGGCCCTGACGCATGAGAATATCGATCACTTCTTCGGTCAGCATTTCATTTTTCACAAAAGGAATATCTTCAGAAATCAGTGACTTCATTTCATTGGTAATGGCAGAAATATCTTTTTTGGTAATTTTTCGTTCCAGACCGTTCAATTCACAAAAATAGCC
>CAZHKI010000565.1:0-2351 GCA_964533365.1 uncultured Maribellus sp.
ACCAACAATGGCACGCACCATGTTTCGTAAAAAACGATCGGCTTGAATGGTAAAAATCAATTGAGTTCCTTTTGTCGTCCATTCTGCCTGAATTATTTTGCAACGGTTGGTTTTAACATCGGTATGCAGGCGGCTAAAACTGGTAAAATCATCGTATTCAAACAACACGCTGGCTGCCTGGTTCATTTTTTCCATATCCAGTTTTCCCGGATAATAATAACTGGTTTCGGTACGAAACGGATTTTTAACCGTCGTGATATAATATTTATAAGTACGCGAAACCGCGCTGAAACGGGCGTGATCATCACTGTCAACTTTCCAAATCCGATGAACGGCAATATCGGACGGCAGAAAACGGTTGAGTTTATGTACCAGGTAATTTTCATCCCAATCTTCGTTTTCCAATTCAAAATGAAGGACAAAAAACGAAGCATGAACGCCGGTATCGGTCCGGCCTGCGCCAACCACCGAAATTTCTTCGCGAAGGATCAGCGACAAAGCTTTTTCCATCACCTCCTGTACCGAAACAGCATTTGGCTGAACCTGCCAACCGTGGTAGTTGGTCCCCTTATAACTCATCTGAAGAAAATAGCGTTGCGACATATCCTTATTCCCTGATACAAAGTTTTCTGACACAAAGAAAACACTTTTAATCCTATCGTCAAAAAGGGGCAAAATCCCGGCCGTTCAAAACAAATGCTCATAAACATAAAAATTAACAAAAACCATATTTTGAAAATTCCTAAATTCAACATTTTAAAACTCAAATTCACTCCATGTCAAACAACAAAACAATCCGTTTATTGGTCGTTTCATTTTCCCTGGAATTAGAACCTGAAAAAATCATCAGCTTCAGAGGGGCTATAATCAAAACCACAAAAGGCACGAATAATCTGTTCCACAACCACTCGCCAGCAGGGAATATCTATCGGTATCCCAAAATTCAATACAAATTAATTGGGAAAAAGGCAACTGTCATCTGTATTGAAGAAGGCATTGAAGGCATTCAGGATTTCTTCTCGAACACCGACTGGAAATTGCAGATTGAAAACGAGAAGAAAGAAATAAAGGTTGAAAATATCAAAGTGCATCAACACCGGGTTGCCGTTTGGAAAGACCAATTTACTTACAGAATTTCGAACTGGCTCCCATTGAATCAGGATAATTATAAAAAGTATCAGGAATTGCAGGGACTGGCAGAAAATATCCAGTTTCTTGAAAAAATCATGTTAGCCAATATTCTGAGCTTTTTGCAGGGAATCGACCTTTATGTCGATGAAAAAATTGAAATAAAAATCAAATCCATCCAGTCCGAAAAACTGCTAAACTACAAAGGGCAGCAAATGCAGGCCTTTACAATGACTTTCAGAACGAATATTTCGCTGCCCAATTTTATTGGTTTGGGAAAAGGGAGCAGTGTTGGATTTGGGGTGGTGAAAGAAATAATAACTAAAAACCACTAACAGAATTAATAACTTGAATACATTAATATTATGGCAAACTATTTCTTAAAATGTGATATTTCGGGAATACAATCTTTTATTTTTAATGTGCCGAGCAACGGTGCAGCAAAAGCATTAAAAAGTCGCTCTGTGTATGTTCAAATGATTGCGGAAGATTGTTCAAAAAAAATAAAAGATTTTTTCGGGAAGGACTATATTAAAGAGTTGTATAACGGTGGCGGAAATTTCTATCTAAAAATCAGCACGGATAAATCTGAGAAAGAGATTCAAGATTTTATTAATGAGAAAATTTATAAAGACAAAATTACACACGACATTTTCGCGTTTTTCGCGCTTGTTAAGGATGAAGGCGAAAATACAGGTGACTTGTTGAACGCTGTCAATTTGGAAGTTAACAGGGCAAAAATGAAACGTCCACTTTCGAACGATTTATTGAATGCTAAACCTGTTAAAGTTGATGAAGTTGAAATTAAATCCATAAAAGGTATTAACGGACAAGTTCCTGAAGGCGACTTTGAAGAAATAGCCAGTAAATCAGAAGGTGACAGCAAATTAGCGGCACTTAAACTTGATGTTGATAATTTGGGAATACTGTTTAAAGAGAGAAGCGAAGAAGATTATAAAAAACTTTCGGATGCCTTGAGAGATTTCTTTGATGCCAAATTATTGCAATTAATCAAGGATTTAGAAATGCAACAAAACATCTATGTTGTATTTTCGGGTGGAGACGATTGCTTTTTAATTGGCAGTTGGAATAAAATATTTGATTTATCAATCGAACTCCGTAAAAGATTTGCTGATTTTCAACTGGATTTGAAAACAAAAATAGTGTCCTTACCGAAAAATGAAATCACTTTTTCTGCGGGGATTGTTGTTTTTCAACCTCAT
>CAZHKI010000566.1:0-2350 GCA_964533365.1 uncultured Maribellus sp.
GGCAAAACCTTCCGATGATTGTTCAGGACTCCGTTGTATTTCAGTTGAACGGGAATACGCAGGATGTTGATTTGATTGCTTTTGGCCAGGATTTCCATCTTTTCGACGGAGAAGTTATAAAATCGCAGCACTGGGAAAACGACAAGCCCTACCTGATTTATCATTCGGTGATGGTAGATTCGCTGGAAACGCTCACCATTGACGCAGGCTGCCGCATCCATTTTCATAAGGGTTCGAGCCTGTTTGTGAAGGGAACGGTAACGGCAAACGGAACATACGAACAACCGGTGCAGTTTTTGGGCGACCGGCTGGAAGAGGGCTACCGCGATGTTCCTGGTCAGTGGGGCGCCTGGACGGATTTGAGCAATGGCGGTACATATGTGTATGGCGGGATTCATCTCCTGCAGGGCAGCCGCGACAATTTCTTCAATTACGCCGTTATAAAAAATGCCAACAAAGGAATTCAAATCGACAGCATGGGTTATTCCGAAAACCCGATGCTGACCATTCATAACTCGCGCATCGAAAACATGTCGCTCAATTGTATTGATGCCCGGACCACAAAAATTGTGGCTTCCAACTGTATTTTTGCCAACAGTGGATCGTACTCCCTTGCCCTGCTTTTTGGCGGCGACTATCAGTTTAACCATTGTACGGTTGCCAATTACTATTCTTTGGGGACCCGTCGCGAGCCGGCGCTTTTTATGAACAACTATTTTGAATACAACAGTACCAAATACAGTTTCGATTTTAACGCTGTTTTTGGAAACTGTATCGTGTATGGCAACAATTTTAACGAAGTTTCCACCGACACGGGAGGTTCGGGGACATTCAGTTATTTGTTTAAAAACTGCCTGCTTAACATCAAAGACGCCACCGGCGACGGTTTTGTCAATACTTCTTTCAACAAAGACCCGCTTTTTGCCGATATCGCTAAATACAATTATTCGCTCAGTGCCCTTTCACCAGCAAAAAATGCAGGCAACATTGAAATTGCCCGGTTGTTTCCGATTGATTTAAACAAAGTATCACGCCTGGCAGACGAAGGCCCCGATTTGGGCGCGCTGGAATGGGTAGCGCTGGAAGATGTTGAAAAATAAAACCGCCTTTGCGTACAAAAGCGGTTCATTTATATGGTGCAGCCAACTACCCGCAATTTGCGGCAAGGTGAACTGCGGAAAAGTAGGGCTTCCTCATTTTTCCCGCTGGGAAAAATTCAGCATGCCCTGCTTATTTTATGAAGTTATGAATAGAATTCTATTTTACCTCTGCCCCATTTTTCACTTTATGGTCGGGCGAAACAATCGACAGGGTCCCGTCGGCATTCTCGGCGCACAGGATCATTCCCTGCGAAACAATTCCTTTGAGATTTTTCGGTTCGAGGTTCACCAAAATGGAAACCTGTTTCCCGATTAAATCTTCGGGTTCGTAATATTCGGCAATGCCCGAAACCACCGTGCGTTTGTCAATCCCGGTGTCAATTTTCAGTTTCAGCAGCTTTTTGGTTTTGGCTACTTTTTCGGCTTCCAGAACGGTTCCCACGCGGATGTCCATTTTCCCGAAATCGTCGAACTTAATATTTTCTTTGGCTGGTTTGGCCGTAGCTGCAGCCATTTCGTTGGCTTTTTTCGTCTCCAGTAGCTTTTGAACCTGAGCTTCGATGACACTGTCCTCAATTTTTTCGAAAAGCAGTTCAGGGGAATTGGTTTTATGCCCGGCAGGCAGTAACGCCGTGTTGCCAAATTCGGCCCAGTCCAGTTTCCCAAGGTTCAGGAATCCGCGCAGTTTTTCCATGCTGAAAGGCAAAAACGGTTCGAGGCAAATGGTCAGGTTGGCCGTAATTTGCAGGCAAACGTTCAATACTGTTTTTACCCTTTCCGGATCGGTTTTAATGACTTTCCACGGTTCTTCGTCGGCGAGGTATTTATTTCCAAGGCGGGCTAAATCCATGGCGTTTTTCAGCGCTTCGCGGATTCGGAAACTGTCGAGGCTTTTTTCCACTTCGGCTTTTATGGATAAAATGGACGAAAGCGCTTCCTTGTCGTATGCCGATAGCGGCCCGGCGGCAGGAACCACCCCGTCGAAATATTTTTGGGTAAGCACCAGCGCCCGGTTCACAAAGTTGCCCAAAATAGCGACCAGTTCGTTGTTGTTGCGGGTCTGGAAATCTTTCCAGGTAAAGTCGTTGTCTTTGGTTTCGGGGGCGTTGGCGGTCAGTACATATTTTAAAACGTCTTCTTTCCCCGGAAAATCGTCGAGGTATTCGTGCAGCCACACTGCCCAGTTGCGCGAAGTGGATATTTTATCACCCTCGAGGTTCAGGAATTCGTTGGCCGGCACATTTTCCGGG
>CAZHKI010000567.1:0-2344 GCA_964533365.1 uncultured Maribellus sp.
ACTTCAACACCACAGCGGTCGCAAACAATCCCCTTATAACGGATGCGTTTGTACTTACCGCAGTGACATTCGTAGTCTTTTACCGGCCCGAAAATCCTTTCACAAAAAAGACCGTCGCGTTCGGGTTTATAAGTTCTGTAGTTAATTGTTTCGGGTTTTAGCACTTCTCCGAATGATCGTTCAAGAATTTCTTCGGGAGATGAAAGGCTAATCGAAACCTTTGCGAAACTACTTTTTGCTTTGTTATCTTTTCTGAATGCCATAATACTATATAAAAATCATTATAACAGAACCATTTTAAAAAGGTGCGGAAATCTTATTCCATTCTCACACTAAGTCCCAAACCTCTGAGTTCGTGCAACAATACGTTAAGTGATTCAGGAATTCCGGGTTGCGGCATGGGTTCGCCTTTCACGATGGCTTCGTATGCCTTGGCCCTTCCCATAACGTCGTCTGATTTTACAGTAAGTATTTCCTGAAGGATGTGTGAAGCTCCGAATGCTTCGAGTGCCCAAACTTCCATTTCACCGAAACGCTGTCCGCCGAACTGGGCTTTACCACCTAAGGGTTGCTGCGTTATTAATGAATACGGTCCGATCGAACGAGCGTGCATTTTGTCTTCCACCATGTGCCCCAGTTTCATCATATAAATCACTCCAACAGTAGCCGGCTGGTCAAAAGGTTCACCGGTTTCGCCGTCAATAAGCCGGGTTTCGCCAAATCGGGGAATACCAGCTTTATCCGTATATTCGGTAATTTGTTCAAGAGAGGCTCCATCGAAAATGGGAGTTGCAAATTTAACGCCCAGTTCTTTTCCGGCCCAGCCGAGAACCGTTTCGTAAATCTGCCCGAGGTTCATCCTCGAAGGCACACCCAGCGGGTTCAGTACAATGTCAACCGGGGTTCCGTCGGCCAGGAATGGCATATCTTCAGCACGTACCACACGCGAAACAATCCCTTTGTTTCCATGGCGTCCGGCCATTTTGTCCCCAATTTGAAGTTTCCTTTTCTTGGCAATATAAATTTTAGCTAACTGGATTATCCCTGCCGGCAGTTCGTCGCCAATAGTGACGTTGTACCTTTCGCGACGGGATACCGCTTCAGCTTCTTTATATTTCATGATATAGTTGTTGATCACCTTAAAGACCATATCGTTTTTGTCTTTATCGGTTGTCCATTTGGAAGGATTAACCGTTAGGTAATCAAGTTCCTGTAACTGTTTCAAGGTAAATTTAACACCTTTGGCAATGACCTCAGTTCCGTAATAATCTTTCACTCCCTGCGATGTTTTTCCTGCAACAAGGGTGAAAAGTTTATCTTCAAGTCTGGCACGCAGTGCAGCAATATCCTTTTCAAATTTCTCGTCAATTTGATCAAGGAGGGTTTTGGTTGCTTTCCCCTTTTTGTCTTTGGTAACCCTGGAGAACAACTTTTTATCGATAACAATACCCGATAACGATGGAGAGGCTTTTAATGAAGCATCTTTCACATCGCCTGCTTTGTCACCAAAAATAGCGCGTAACAGTTTTTCTTCAGGTGATGGGTCGGATTCTCCTTTGGGTGTAATTTTCCCAATCAGTATATCGCCGGGTTTAACGTCGGCACCGATACGGATCAACCCATTTTCATCGAGGTTCTTAGTTGCTTCTTCGCTTACATTGGGGATATCCGAAGTAAATTCTTCGACACCTCTTTTGGTGTCGCGGACTTCCAGACTGTATTCATCGACATGAACTGATGTAAAAACGTCATCACGGACAATACGTTCCGAGATAACAATTGCATCCTCGTAGTTGTATCCCTGCCAGGGCATAAAGGCGACCATCAGGTTTCTCCCCAAAGCCAGTTCCCCGTTCTGGGTGGCATAACCTTCAGAAAGAATTTGTCCCTGCCGGATACGTTCGCCTTTTTTGACAATGGGTTTCAGATCGACCGTGGTACCCTGATTGGTTTTGTTATATTTTGGAAGGTCATAGGTTACAACTTCCGGATCGAAGCTAACAAAACGGTCATCTTCGGAAATGTCGTAACGGACAATTATTTGGGTTGCATCAACATATTCCACAACACCGTCAAATTCAGCTTTTACAAGAATCATGGAGTCAGCGGCAGCTCTCCCCTCCAATCCAGTCCCCACAATTGGGGCTTCGGGACGAAGCAGCGGAACAGCCTGGCGCATCATGTTTGATCCCATTAATGCACGGTTGGCGTCGTCGTGTTCAAGGAATGAAATTAATGATGCAGCAACGGATGCAATCTGGTTTGGTCCTACGTCCATCAATTGCACTTTTTCGCGGTCAACTACCGGGTAATCGCCGTCAAGCCTTGATTTTACCCGTTGGTT
>CAZHKI010000568.1:0-2342 GCA_964533365.1 uncultured Maribellus sp.
GAGCATATTCGTAAAGCACCCCACATGTATGGCTGGGATATTCTGCCGAGGCTGGTCAGCGCCGGGTTGTGGCGGAGCGTTTCTCTCGAAATTAAAAAGACAACCCGTTTCGAACAGGTGTACTGGATGACCAACAACGTGGATGTGGAAAAGAAAACAGCTGAAATGTTGCTCGACTGGCAGTTTTCGACCAACTACCCAACCATCGACGGGCTGACAATGGAAGTTTCGCTCGAACGCCTGGGTAAGACTGTTTATCAAAATTCGTTCCCCTTGTTTAGTCATAGCAGCCGCCAGCGCATTCAACTGGATAATGTGGATTTCTGGTGGCCCCGTGGTTATGGCGAACCTGCCTTGTACAATGCCACCCTCCGGATTACAGACAACAGCAGGAAAATACTGGATGAAGTTAGTCAGAAAGTGGGAATCCGCACGGCTGATTTAATCCGGACAGAAGTAACCACTCCTGAAAATCCCGGCGAGTTTGTTTTTAAAATCAATGGTGAAAAAATTTTTGTACGGGGAACCAACTGGGTGCCGCTGGATGCTTTTCACAGTCGCGACAAACAACACCTCGAAAGTGCCCTGGCAATGATAACCGACCTGAATTGCAACATGATCCGCTGCTGGGGCGGCAATGTTTACGAAGACCACGACTTTTTCAACTGGTGCGATCAAAACGGGATCATGGTATGGCAGGATTTTTCCCTGGCCGGAACAGCTTATCCGCAAGATTACGAATTTGCTGAAAAAATCAGGAAAGAAGCTGTCAGTGTGGTGCTGAAGCTGAGGAAACATCCTTCTATTGTGCTATGGTGCGGAAACAATGAAGTGGATATTGCACTGGCCTGGAATTTCAAAAAACCGGTTGATCCGGGAATGGATATCATCAGCCGCGAAGTATTGCCAAGTGTTATTTGGGAATATGATCCCATTCGCGATTATTTGCCCAGTTCACCTTTTGCAGGAAATGAATATTTCAAGCAGGGAAACAACATGGCCATTATGCCGCAGGTACATTTGTGGGGCTTGCGCGGCGATTACAAAACACCGTTTTATACCCAGTCAAACGCTCATTTTGTAAGCGAAATCGGATATCATGGTTGTCCCAACCGGAGCAGCCTCGAACGAATGTTTTCACCCGAATCAGTTTATCCGTGGACAGAAGGCTGGAACTGGAACGACGAATGGCAAACCAAGGCTGTCAGGGCGCATCCTGAATTTACGTTGGTCAACGACAGAAATGATTTGATGATCAACCAGGAAAAAATCCTGTTCGGTGAATGCCCCCGCGATTTGGATCAGTTTATTTTTGGTTCGCAGGTGGTTCAGGCCGAAGCGATGAAATACTTTGTTGAATTGTGGCGAATGAGCAAATTCAGCAAAACCGGGATCATCTGGTGGAACCTGCGCGATGGCTGGCCCATTATTTCCGATGCCGTGGTTGATTATTACAATAGCAAGAAGCTGGCCTATTATTACATCCGTCAGGTACAGCACGATGCCTGTGTGATGATTGGCGACCCCAAAGATGGTAACCATCCTGTGATAGCAGTCAACGATACCCGGGAAATGAAGTCAGGAAAAGTAACTATAAAAGACGCTGACTCAGGCGAAACAATCTTTTCATCTGCTTTTACCATTCCGGTGAACGGGAAAACATGGATGGGCAACATCCCCGAAACAGGGAAACAGTCCATGTGGCTGATTGAATACACCATTAACAATGAAAAATTCACAAACCACTATCTGGCAGGAAAGGCCCCGTTTAAACTGGAAGACTACCAGCGATGGTTTCAGAAATTAAAAATTGAAAGAAATTGAACTAAATGAATTGTTTATGAATATTGCAGGAATGGACATCGGCGGGACCAAGTGCGCCGCGATTTTGGGACGGATGGATGAAAACGGAAATCCAACGGTAATCGGTAAAAAAGTACTCTCTACGGCAGATTATCCCAATCCGTACCGGTTAATTGAAAAATTACAGTCCTTTTTGGATGAATTGCTCGACGAACATTTTGTTCCGGTCAGTTCCGTTGAATCAATTGGCGTGAGTTGCGGCGGACCGCTCGACAGCGTTAGCGGGACAATTCTTTCGCCGCCCAATTTGCCCGGCTGGGACGAAATCCCAATTGTAAAACTCTTCGGGGAAAAATATGGCATCCCCACTTTTTTGCAAAACGATGCCAACGCGTGCGCCCTGTCCGAGTGGCTGATGGGAGCAGGCAGAGGCACCCAAAATATGGTATTCCTGACTTTCGGTACCGGCATGGGCGCCGGGCTGATCCTGAACGGTAAACTCTATAGTGGTACCAACGATCTGGGAGGCGAAGTCGGGC
>CAZHKI010000569.1:0-2336 GCA_964533365.1 uncultured Maribellus sp.
GTACCCGCGGGTACAAAATCCGTTCTTCCCTGAATTTAATGGCGTACATGTTGAAAAAAAGGTCGCCGCACCAACGGTTGAATTTGGCAAGGTCAAACACGGCCACCGAAAGTTCGGCCTGAATATTTTTCAGATTCCGCCTGATATCGTCGTGAAACGACCACATCACCGAAAGACAGCGGTAATCAGGAATAAATTTTTCGATGACCGGGAAAAGCACATTTTCCTTAATCTGATAAAGCTGGCTGAATTTTTCAAGCTCGCTGAATTTCAATCTTATCGAAGTCTTCAAACCAAAATTTTCCGGATGCTGGTTGATTTCCCTGATAGCGGGCCTGAGTTGCTGCAACCGTTCTTCCATGATCCGGTTATTTTCAGCCAGGCAACCGAAAAAGCTTTGTTTATCAGGCGGGGAAAACGGATATTCGGAAATGGTTTTATACAATAAATTCAGCAATTTATTGATGCCGCGCTTCATTTCATCCATGGGAATTTTTTCCAAAACCAGCCGATCGACCAGCGAAATCACATCCGACGGAACACAAGTATCAATAAAATCTTGATTTTCGCGAACCAGCGCCGAAATATTCCCACCTTTCCGGATTGCCTCAAACAACTGAAACAATCGATCGACCCGGGCATTTTTATGTTCTGAAAATTCCGACATCTGTCATCCAACATCAATTATTTTTACAAATTCTGCGAACAAAAAAAAGCACAGTATATAAACAGAATGATTCAAATTTATTTTGCAGCAAGACTTCCATCGAATTTCAAATCCTGACCAGTTTCAGTATCAAAACGGACCACCTGGTTGCCGTACATAATTTCCACCGGGTTTCCGAGCAGCGATTTAATTTTTAACAAAGTCAATTTGCCATTATCCCATGTAATGTCCACTTCGAAACCGCCGCGGGCGCGTAATCCTTTTACACTGCCGCTTTTCCATTGTGCGGGAAGTGCAGGCAATATCTGCAGAATTCCGTTATGGCTTTGCAACAGCATTTCGGCAATACCAGCCGTGGCACCAAAGTTTCCGTCGATTTGAAACGGTGGATGATTATCGAACAAATTGGGAAGCGTGGATTTTGCAAACAACGCATCGATATTTTCAAGCGCTTTGTCGCCATCTTTCAGGCGGGCAAAAAAGTTAATGATCCAGGCGCGGCTCCATCCGGTGTGGCCGCCGCCGCTGGCCAGGCGTGCATCAATCGATTTGCGGGCGGCCTCCATCCATTTCGGATCACCGGGGTTTGTAAATTCCTCACCCGGATAAAGGGCATACAAATGCGACATGTGCCGGTGCCCGGGTTCAGCTTCGGGCAATTCTTCCGACCATTCGAGAATCCTTCCGTCGGAACCAACCTGCGACGGGGTGAGTTTTTGCAACATCGTTCGTAAAGTATCGGCAAATTCCGTATCAATTCCCAAAATTTCGGAAGTTTTTATGCAATTGCCAAACAACTCGCGGATGATCTGGTGATCCATGGCGGGGCCCATGCAAACGGCTGCCCGCTCGCCATTTGGCGCAATAAACTTGTTTTCTGGCGACATGCCGGGCCCCGAAACTAAAAGCCCGGTCCGTGGATTTTCAACCAGAAAATCGACAAAAAACAGGGCCGCATCTTTTAAAACCGGGTAAGCTTTTTCTTCGAGGAATTTTTTATCGCCGGTGTAATCGTAATGTTCCCAAAAATGATCGGAGCACCAGGCAGCGCCCAGCGGCCACATTCCGTAACCGGTATTCCCGATGGGGTCGGTAAATTTCCATGCATCGGTGGTATGATGGGCCACAAACCCACGGCAACCGTAAACTTCGCGTGCTGTAACCGAGCCATTTCCGCGCAAGCCGTCCACAAAATCGAAAAATGGTTCCTGACACTCAGCGAGGTTGGTAACCAGCGCAGGCCAGTAATTCATTTGAATATTAATGTTGATGTGATAGTCGGCGTTCCATGGTGGCGACAGGGTTCCGTCCCAAATTCCCTGCAAATTGGCAGGCAACCCGTCCGGCCGCGATGAACTGATGAGCAGGTAGCGCCCAAACTGAAAATAAAGTTCAACCAAATGAGCATCCGATTCGCCATTTTTCACCCGTTCCAGCCTTTTATCGGTGGGCAGGTTTAATGTATCAGGGATGTTCAGCGCCAGGTTGACCCGGTTGAACAACGACTGAAAGTGTGCAATATGGTTATTTTTCAGCGTTTTAAAATCATTCTCCCGGGCGGTTTTTATGTCAGTTGCCGAAAGTTTCACCTCGTCGCCACCCCAAAAACTGGTACGCCCCGAAATCAGGATTTCCACTTCATCGGCATTTTTCACGGCGAGGCCATTTT
>CAZHKI010000570.1:0-2320 GCA_964533365.1 uncultured Maribellus sp.
GATCGTCATCGACCCGATTCCCATGATAAAATAGGGAATCAGTTTTCCCAGCAAGGACGGTTTTACCAACGTGGCCCTGGTCGCCCGGAACATCGGTACACAAATTACCACCTACTACGAAAACGGGAAACGCGAACCCCTGCCGTTCGACATCCAGGCCGGGATTAGCCGCCGTCTCGAACACGCCCCGCTTATCCTTTCGCTTACCATGCACCACCTCAACCACTGGAATTTAAGCAACACGGAAAGTGAACCGGAAAATATCGACGATCTGGAAACCGTATATTACCATTCGGGCGAAAGTTTTGCCAAACAACTCATGCGCCACATGGTCATGGGCGTCGAACTTCTGCCGTCCGAAAACTTTATCATCAGGGCTGGGTATAATTACCAGCGCCGCCAGGAACTGAAATTCGGGGACAAACTCTCAACCGTTGGAATGTCACTCGGCTTTGGCGTAAAAATCAAACGTTTCCGTTTCGACTTTGCCACTTCGCGCTTTCATCTGGCCGGTTCGTCCAACCTCTTTTCTCTTTCGGTAAACCTGAATGAAAATTTCTGATTAAAAGACTATCGTATCTTTTTTGAAAATTCCGTTATCTTTGTTAACCAAATGACAAAAATGAACGAAAAAAAAATTGTAATCGCCATCGACGGACATTCGTCGTGTGGAAAAAGTACCATGGCCAAATCGCTGGCGCGGATACTGGGATACGTTTACATCGACAGCGGCGCCATGTACCGGGCGGTTACGCTTTACGCACTCCGCAACGGCTGGATCAGCAATGGAATCCCGGATGTTGATAATATAATTGCCGGACTGAAAAACATAAAAATCACTTTCAGTTGGGATAAAACCACCGAAAAGAACATCACTTTTCTGAACGGCGAAAACATTGAGGACGAAATCCGCCGTCTGGAAGTTTCGCAAAATGTCAGCCCCATCAGTACCATTGCCGAAGTAAGGCACGAAATGGTCAAACAACAACGTGAAAACGGCAAAAGCAAGGGCATTGTGATGGATGGCCGCGACATTGGCACCGTGGTTTTCCCCGATGCCGAACTAAAAATTTTCATGACGGCCTCACCCGAAATCAGGGCACAGCGGCGCTACCTCGAATTGCAGGAAAAAGGTATGGAAACCGATTTCAGCGACATCCTGAAAAACGTGGAAGAACGCGATAAAATCGACTCAACCCGGGCAATCAGCCCGTTAAAAAAAGCCGACGACGCTCTGGTGCTCGACAACAGCCATTTGTCGCGCGAGGAACAGTTGGCCTGGACACTGGGAAAAGTGAAAGAATTAACCAATTAAAAGATGAAAGTTGAAATCGACCGCCGCTCGGGATTCTGTTTTGGGGTAATCAAAGCCATCAAATCGGCCGAAAATGAGCTGGAAAAAATGCCTCAGTTGTATTGCCTTGGCGATATCGTTCATAACGGCGAAGAAGTTCAGCGCCTCGAAAAAATGGGGTTGAAATCAATTTCGAAGGAAGAATTTTTCACCCTGAAAAACTGCAAAGTCCTTATCCGCGCCCATGGCGAACCGCCCGAAACATACGAATATGCCAAAAAAAACAACATCGAACTGGTTGACGCCACCTGCCCCGTGGTTCTCACCCTGCAGGAAAAAGTAAAAAAATCGTACCGCGAAAACAGCCAAAACAACGGACAAGTCGTCATTTTCGGGAAAAAAGGGCATGCCGAAATTATCGGGTTAAACGGGCAAACCAACTACAACGCCATTGTCATTGAAAATGCCAGCGATGTGAACAAAATCGATCCTTCCCGTCCGGTTTCCCTCTATTCGCAAACCACCAAACGCATCGAGGATTTTCATCAGATTGCCGGTATCATTCAATCCAAAATGACCCCGGGTGTGCCGGTTGAAATTAAAGACACCATTTGCCGGCAGGTTTCGAACCGGGTGCCACACCTGAGAAATTTTGTTAAAAATTACGACTTGGTGCTGTTTGTTGCTGGTGAAAAAAGTTCAAACGGGCAATACCTGTTTTCCATTTGCAGGGAAGAAAATCCCAAAACTTTCCGCATCTCAAAAACCGAAGATATTCAGACCGAATGGTTTGGCGGTGTTACATCGGTTGGAATTTGCGGGGCCACCTCCACACCCAACTGGCTGATGGAAGAAGTGGCGGACTGGATAAACCAAAAATTCCGGTAACCACTCCGGAGGCTTCCCGGTTCCGTTTTTTTCATTTACTTTTAGGCGAAGTTGAAAACCATACAGTATGCCGGAATTATTTGCCCAGGTCATTTTACCGCTTTCGCTGCATGACACGTTTACCTACAAAGTGCCGCC
>CAZHKI010000571.1:0-2317 GCA_964533365.1 uncultured Maribellus sp.
AGACATGACAGTTCGAATCCTTTGTAAGTAAACGTATTGGTTAGACCGCCCATAAAATCAGGGATAGCTTTCCCCTGAATTTCGGGTTTGGCCAGTGCACGGTAGTACGTTTTTTCGTCTGAATTTTCCGGATCGAGGTAGAATTGTGCCAGCCCGTTTTCCGGATTCACACCCAGCCAGGTTGGAAGATAGAACGTATTGATGGATTCACCTTCGCGCAGCAGGTACATCCCACCGTCGCCTTTCAGAATATCGTCACCGTCAGGAAGTTTGTCCACAATGGAACTGATGGTGGTGAAATTAAAATCGGTGGTCCATTTAAATTCTTTTTTCAAAATATTGTTGGAATGGATTTCAATCTCAAACCCCTGGTTGGTAAGTTCGCCAATATTTTGCCACGAGGTTTTAAAACCGGTGAGGTATGAGAGTGGTACCTGCATGAGCAGATCCCGTGTTTTTTTGTGATAATATTCAACCGTTGTGGTGACGCGGTCGAGGAAACTAAAGTCGATCCCGGCATTCATATTCCCCGATTTCTCCCAACTTAAACCGGAGTTGTTGGGTTGGGTAATATAGATGGCGCTTTCCGAACCATAACCACTGTTAAAGGCATATAAACCCAGGTGAGCATAATAATCAGTAGGCAGGGTTCCGTTGGTTCCGTATGAAGCACGGATTTTTAAATCGTTCAGCCATTCGGCATCCGCAAGAAATCCTTCTTCTGAAAGGCGCCAGGCCAGCGAGCCCGACCAGAACGTTCCCCAGCAGTTATCGGCTCCAAGTCGCGATGAACCATCGGAGCGGATGCTCGCCGATGCATAATATCGGTTGTTGTAGTTATAATTCATATTCCCGATAAACGACATCATGTTGGAAGAAGTAATATCACTGCCAACACCGAGGGGTTGTCCGTTTGAGATTTCGGGGAGCTTGTAAGTGGAATATTGTTCAGCAGATGCCTGCAGCATCCGTGAAGTCAGTCCTTCCACTTCGTATCCGCCCATAATCTGCAGGTTGTGTTTTTCCATGGTTTTGTTGAAATCGGCAATGATGGAAGCGTTTTTTACAATGGTGGTATAAGTCAAATGATCGCCCAGCCCGTTGTACGCTTCGCCATCAACGCTCTCGGGCGCCCACCAGGAGAAGGTTTTCGAATCGGAATAATCCAGCCCAAAGGCCGATCGAATGGCCAATTCGGGTAAAATTTGCATATTGACATTGGCATTGGTCAAACTGCGGTACCTTAACATATTGTAGGTTTGGTCGGTACTTTCACCTGTGCCGATTAAGTTCAAAAGCGGGTTGGTTACATTTCCCATTCCAGCGTTCGGATTTGGTTTTCCGTCTTCTCCATAAACCGGCTGTGTGGGATTCATCGAAAACATCATGGCCAGAGGCGACATATTGGCTATTCCCTGCTCCTGATCCGTTTGATCACCATATCCGTTTTGGCTCGTGTGCGACAACATTTGTTTGATTCCGATGTCGATCCAGTCGTTTGCTTTGTGGTTTACATTTAACCGGCCGGTATATCGCTGAAAGTCACTGCCAATGATAATCCCATCGATTTTATTGTAGCCGATACCGGTATAGAATGTGGTTTTATCACTTCCTCCTGATGCCGAGAACTGGTAGTCCTGGATTTTCCCGGTTTTATAGACCACATCGCGCCAGTTGGTGTTTGCTGAAGGGGATACAACCCCCCAGAGTCCTCCGTCAGGATCTTCCTGGGCATATTCTTTCGCACGGGCCAGTACTTCAGCGTTCTGGTAACCTTCCTCGCCCGGATATAATCCCGGTTCATAATAGTATAGGTATGCCCCAATCAAGGCGTCATTGGCATAGTCGAGGTATTGTTCGGCGCTCATCGGCTGATACACGTTTTTCATGGCTGTTTCCGAGGTGCCATAGGTTACTTTGAAATTAAATTTGGTTTTTCCGGAAGCCCCTTTCTTTGTAGTGATCAGAACAACGCCGTTGGCAGCCCGCGAACCATAAAGCGAGGCAGCAGCAGCGTCTTTTAAAATCGTAAGGCTTTCCACATCTTCAGGGTTCAGAGTTGACAGCAAATCGGTTGAAAAGCCGGTGTAGCCATAGGTTCCGGTTTCCATCGGGATTCCATCAATCACATACAGCGGAGTGGTGGAAGCATTAATGGAACCCACACCGCGAATCTGAACTTCGCCCGATGCTCCCGGCGCTCCAGTGCTTGAACTCACCCTCACTCCGGAAACCTTACCTGACAACATTTTGTCGATGGATTCGGAGGTAGCTGCACCCACCAGTTCTTCCGATTTTACTTTCTGGGCCGATCCGG
>CAZHKI010000572.1:0-2310 GCA_964533365.1 uncultured Maribellus sp.
AATATGTACATCAACTTTTTCATGACAATATTTTATTAGCTGCAAGCTTCAAGCTTCAAGCTATTAGTTTCGGTTGCGAATGTTTTTCGTTTTAATTTTTCTTTCTCGCAAAGACGCAAAGGCGCAAAGGGCTCGCGGCTCGTAGCTCGCGGCTTTCCACTTGCAGCTCGCGGCTCGTAGCTCGCGGCTTTTCTCTGTGTCTTCTTTGTGCTCTCTGTGTTTAAATCTTTTTCACGCCAGGGCGCAAAGGCGCAAAGAATCTTTTTCTCGCAAAGACGCAAAGGCGCAAAGGACTCGCGACTCGCAACTCGCGGCTCGTGGCTCGCGGCTTTCCGCCCCGCAAAGCAGGATTTCGCTTCGCTCAACTTGCAGCTCGCGGCTGTTCCCGTGAAAGGCGTAAAATTGTAAACTTCGTTATTCATCATTCAACATTCATCATTCATTCTTCATCATTCAACATTCATCATTCATCATTCATTCTTCATTCTTCTCTTTCAAATTTATGGGTAATCGTTCAACCGCTATTCATCTTTTACAAAAATTCTGGAATTAACCGGTTTCGGATAGATGAGCACTTTTGCTTTTTGCGCATCTTCCGGGGCAATGATGTTCATGGTGCACTGGTCGATGATCTGGGAGACCCAGAACTCGGTAGTTTCCTTGGGCAACGTGGGTAATGGAAACGTGTATTCAGGATCACTCGTCGTCCCGTTCATATTTATGATAGTGGTGCCGTTGTTGTAACTGATGACCACGTCCCAGGGGCCGCGGCCGGTGAGTATCAGTTTCAGCACCGCCGGATCGCCGATACATACCGAGTCGCCGTACAGTTCGGCTTCGGGGATGGCTTCTTCCACGTCGATGAGGAAAACCATCAGGTTGTTGGTACAGGGTACTTCGTCCCAGGCCATCACACGGAGGAAATAACGCCCCGGTTCAAGGAAATTGACCCTGACGGTGGAGCCTTCGTACATGGCGTCTTCGAAATAGAGTACCGGCTCTACATCGCCTTTTTCCCAGGCGAAGTTGACGGTTGAGTCGCGGTAGAGGTCCCAGGTGTAACGGTCGCCCGGCATGTCCACCACGCTGAATTCGTAGGCATCGCACTGATCGACCACAAAATGCGGCACAGGTTTCTGGGCCATGGCAGGCGCCACAGCCAGAACCGCCAGGAGAATTCCCAGTGTCCGTACAATGATATGGTAAATCAGTTTCTTCATTTTAATTTATAAACCGCCAAAGGAGTAAGTTGCAGGTTGCAAGTTTCGGTTGCTTTGTGGTAAAGAATTTTTCTCGCCAAGGCGCAAAGGCGCAAAGAATCTTTTTCTCGCAACTTGTCCCGATGTTCAATCGGGAAAGACGCAAAGTCGCAAAGGGCCCGCAACTCGTGGCACGCGGCTTGCGGCTTGCGGCTCTTTGCTTGCCGCTTTTCCCCGAAAAATCGCAAACTTCACTGTTCTTCAGTGCTGAATCATTATTCGTTAATTGTCCTTTCTTCTTCATCCCCGGTTCTGTTTTATTTTTTTCCCTTTTTCGGTTAGCCGGTATTTCTGGTACTTGCTGTTGGGTTTATCAGGAATGGTCATTTCAATCCATCCTGCATCAAGCGCTGGTTTCAGATACAATTTTCTGAAATTCTCCCTGTGTTTCAAATTTAATTTTATCTGAATTTCTTCCCTGTTCATTTCTCCTTTAATATTCATAATCAAATCTCTGACTTGCGCGGTATCTTGCGCGGTATCTTGCGCGGTAACTTGCGCGGTATCTTGCGCGGCATCTTGCGCGGTATCTTGCGCGGCATCTTGATGGGTATCCTGGTGGGTATCTTCCCGACGAGTCGGGACAAGTTGTGACACAACCTCCAGAAAACTCCTTGTAAACCCGCTTAAGGACTCCAGTTTTAAACTCACTTCCGGTGAATCTTTTAACGCTGTCTGAATCCTGAAAAAACCGGTTCCAAATTTTTCGATATCCCCGCGCAGGTAAAATGCTTCTGCAAGCAACTTATTCCGGTGCATGGCAATGTAATTGCCCTTCATCAGGTCTTCCGGATTAAGTCCTCCCATCAATCCTCCCGGATTTACAAATTGAATACTGTTGTCAAAAATTTTGATCATAATGTCTGTAGGATTCCGGTAATCCTTGTGAATAACAGCATTCAGCAATAACTCCCTGATTACGGGTAACGGAAACTGCCAAATCTCTTTTCTTCGCAACTCTCCGGTAAATTCGTACCGCAAAGAAATATTCTTTTTTATAAAATTCATCGCTTCATCAACAGCAATTGCAAGCGGCGAATTTATCAGAATA
>CAZHKI010000573.1:0-2300 GCA_964533365.1 uncultured Maribellus sp.
ATATCCACCGAGATGGAAACCTTCGTGGCCATTCCCTGGCTCGGGTTTACCGTCCCGTTTGGTAAAACCAATTAACGTTCTTATTTTCGCAACGTCCAATCAAATAATTTTTTATGAAGCATTTTTATCTGTTTTTTCTGGCGGCAGCGCTTCTTTTTCTCACAGGTTGCCACCAGAAACAAAACGATGAAAAAATTAAAATCTACGGCTGGAATATTCTCACCGACCATATGGGAACGGCTTTAGAAACCATTGAAGCCAGCAAAAATTATGAGGTAAACCAGCTTCAGCTTTCCCACGAAATTTGTCACAACCTGAAAGATGTCAAACGCCAGTGGAACCGCAACATTGTTAATAACCTCACACAACATGCCCACAAGGCAGGCATTTCCGAAGTTTTGGTTTGGGATCATGCATTGTATAACCTGAGTTATTATCCCGACCGATTCAAAAAAAACGGACAAATCAACCTTGACGATCCCGGATTTTGGGGATGGCTTAAAGATGACTACCGCAAAATGCTGGATAAAATTCCGGAGGTTAACGGAATCGTCCTTACACTAACAGAAACCAAAAACCGCGTGGAAGATCAATATTCCGAAAAATGGGAAGCGCCTGCCGGGAAGATGGCTGCATTCGTCGATTCGGTTGCTGCGGTGGTGGTAACCGAACGCGGCATGAAACTGTATCTCCGCAGGTTAACCTCTGAAATAACCGAACGAGACAAATTGTCTGAATGCTTTCGCTTGATCACTTGCCGTGAAATTACGGTAATGGAAAAAGAAGCTCCACATGAATTTATCATCACCCACCCGGTCGCGGACTGGATACAGGATATCCCATTCCCGGTGATCATCGAATTCGACTGTGCCCACGAATGGAACGGACAGGGAAGTGTGGCCAGCTTTTTCTCCGAAACACATTACGAACGGTGGAAATATTATCAAAAACAGCCCAACGTTATTGGGTTTTCCATCCGCACCGACCGGTTCGGAAAAACATCGATTTTAAACGGGCCGGCTGAAATAAATCTTTTCACCCTGCACGAGGCTTCTTCAAACCCCACCGCCACGTTAGATGAAATAATGGAGAAATACATTTCTGAGAAATATGATTCGGCCTCGGTACCCTTTTTCAAAGAAGCTTTCAAACTCGCACCCGAAATTATTTTATCGTCGTATTACACTCTGGGGCTCAACACCACCAACCATTCAAATCTCGACTTCGACGACCGGTCAACCTACACCCGCCATGTTTCAGGCCGCTGGATGGACAATCCCGAAATCTTTATCGGACACGATGTTAACCGGACATTTCACTACTGGAACGACATTGTGAACCACCTGGCCCCCGCAAAATATAAAACAGCCGAAGTATTCATTTCCGATGAAATAAATGATGTAGCCGAAAACAACTGGATTCAACAGGAGGAATTGATGGATACCGTATATCTGAATTATATCCTTACTGAAAAAAACTACGGGGTAGCCCAGGCTTATAAAGCCATTGCCGCCATCAACTCGGCCAAACCTTTCTGCACCGACTCAAAGGTTTTCAACCAGATATACCATACTTTTAACCGCACCCTGCTCAGCGCCAGGCTCCGGAAAGCCTATGCGCAGGTTTATTATGCCAACCGCATCTGGAACAGGGGGGAAGATTTTCAAAACGACAGTTTGAAAATATTGATCGCAACCGGCGTGGAAGAACTTAAAACCATTTCGGCCGAAATGAAAGTTTACCGGCAGGCAGGCCCGGAAGGCGGACAGTACGAATGGGTAAAAGATGCCGACACAGCTATCAGGCTTGCTGTTGAAGTTGAACAATCGGAAATATTCCGAAAAAAAACAAAAAAGAAATAATGGCATCACGCCGTCGGTGATGGTTGCCGGGAATTCAATAAAATGCCTGGGTTTCAAAATCGCTCATTCTTTTCTACTTTTGTATTCTAATTCAAAAAAATGAAACGGGTTGTTATTGGTCTTTCGGGAGGAGTTGATTCGAGTGTCGCCGCATTTTTGCTCAAACAGCAGGGGTACGATGTAACCGCGCTGTTTATGGTGAACTGGCATGAGCGGGTGGGTGCAATAACCAGCGCCTGCACCTGGGAAGAAGATGCGCTGATTGCCGAAATGGTGGCAAAAAAACTCGGCATCCCTTTTCATATTGTTGATCTGAGCAAAGATTATAAAAAACGGGTGGTCGATTATATGTTTGCCGAGTACCAGGCTGGCCGCACCCCAAATCCCGACGTGCTTTGCAACAGCGAAATCAAGTTTCGCGCCTTTTTGGACTTTGCG
>CAZHKI010000574.1:0-2299 GCA_964533365.1 uncultured Maribellus sp.
ACTTTTTGTTTCAGGTAGGCCAGATCCTGCTCCATGTTGGGCGCTTCAAAATGTTTCTCGGGATAACCGGCCACCCCCACGCAAAAATCGAGCGGCGTATTGTTTTTTAAATCTTCCTCAAGGTATTTCCCCTGCTTCAAATCGCTGATTTGTTTTACCAGTTCACTGGCATTGGAATGGCCGTTTTTTTCAGGTTGAAAAACATGCTGGTTTTTTAATCCGTCGCCCCGCAAAGCCAGAACATTTTTAATTTCCAGAAAATTAAGATCGATCAAAACATGTTCGGTTTCGCTTTTGGTAAACCCGCCGCAAAGAATATGCGGAACAACCGGAATACCATATTTGTGTTGAATGGATGCAGCAATGGCAACCGTCCCCGGTCGTTTTCGTACGGTACGTTTTATTATCGATCCATCAGCCATTTCCTTGAATTCCACCTCGTCGCGGTGGGTGGTAAGATTGATGTACTGCGGATCAAAATCAACCAGACTTTCAATGGTTTGATACAGTTTTCCGGCATCGTTTCCTTTCAGTGGCGGTAAAAGTTCAAATGAGAAAACCGTTTTCCCGGCATTTTGTATAATATCGATAACCTTCATTTCAATTTTATTTTAAAGCATTCTCAATTTTTTTCTGGGCTTTGTTCAACTCCCGGTCAATTTTTCGCTCCACAGAATTATTGAAGTGGAAGATCATATCGAGCACCAGCATAATCAGCATACCAAGAAGAAAATAATAAACTTTGCTTTTGAAAAATTTTTTCATTCTGAACGAAATTAGTTTGACAAAAATAATAAAAGATGCCTGAACATTAGAATTTGATAAAACGGTTTGTATCTGGAGAGGGCTTATTTAGAAAGTGTTTACCGTAAAATACTGAATATATGTTTGTTTAGATTCATTGGAATTTATTAAATTGTATAGAACAAATTACTCTGATTACTTACTTTCTAAAAATTAAACAAATGAAAACGCTGTTATCATCTTTGAGTTTGGTACTATTCTTAATTGCATTGCATTCGAAGGCAACAAATCCCGAAGTATCAAAGTATTTAAAGAATCTTTCAGCCTCCTTAAATACCGAAGCAATCGACGACGTGGCACCTGAAATTGTGGTTCAGGGAAATACCGTCCATGTGGTTTGGATTGAAGATAAATACGGTGCGCAAAACCCGCTTTATTACTGCCGTTCAACCGATTTGGGGATAACCTGGGACTCGCCCATACTGATTGCCAGATTAATTGACAAGCAGTATGCCACCCAACCCGCCACGCGCAAACTTGCGGTTGACGGCAGCAACGTTCACATTGCCTTTTGCGATTACAACTGGAGCGATAATGGCACCGGGCGTATCTATTATTTCAGGTCTGTCAATAATGGCAGCTCGTTCGAACCTGAAAAAATTGTGGCTACCACGGGCGGTGGTTACAAAGCCATTTCCCGGAGCTCGGTAAAGGCGGCCAACGGTAAAGTTGCCATCGCTTATGTTGGCGACGGTGCTAAAATTGGTGTTTGGGTATTGCATTCCGAGAATGGAGGTTCAACTTTTACTGACAAACAGGTTTTTACAGAAGCAAATGACCTGACTGATTTTTATTACGATGGAAGTCAAATGGTAATCCTTCACACCTACGCTTATTATTATTACGGATTGAATGTAGGCCGCGTTTATGTTACGGTGTCGAATGATAACGGGACTACTTCAAAAACAAATAAAGTCTCGGTTCCATTTCTGGTCGATCAAGCTGAAAGGGAAAAATGCCTTGCCCGGCACGATTATCATTACACTAAAAAAATTGCCAAATCGGGCAACAACATCCATGTTGTATTCGAAGGCCAGACCGAATCAGCAGCCTGGACTGTTTTGTACGCCCGGTCAACCGACAACGGGGTAACTTTTGAAAAAGCCGTGGACATCAACAATGGAACCATTTCCAATATCCAGGGCGGGCAGGAAAACATAGCGGCAAAAAACGGGAATGTCTATATTTCCTATCTTTCCACCGGCAACCCGGTCTATTTCTTGTTTTCGAACGATAACGGCACAAAATTCTCCAGCCCCGAAAGAATTACGCCCGACGGGGTTTCGCATTCCAGCGGGACCTGGTGGATCGGACTGGTGACTGACCCAAATGATGAAACCGGCAAATCAGTTTACCTCACCGGAAACGCCATGTTTTCTGCCAAATCGACCGATGGAGGTAAAACGTTTTCGAAATTCAATATCGCTGTTCCTTTTATGAAAAGTATCCTTACAGATATTAAAGCCGACCTTGCCATAGATGAAAATGGCGGACT
>CAZHKI010000575.1:0-2280 GCA_964533365.1 uncultured Maribellus sp.
TGAAGAATGCGGCTACCAGGCTAACACCTGCCCCACAGTAAAACGGGAGGTTTGTGCCGTCGAAACCGATATTCATGAATTTGATGAAAATGATGCTGAACAAACCGGAAGCCACCCAGCCGATGGATCCAAATACCCTCACTTTCGGAAATTGTTCGGAAGGGAGGTGCGCCATGGCAATGGAACTGGTTAAACTCCACGACGGCATATAACCCAACATGGCGATAATAAGGCAAATAAAAAGGATATCGGGGTTATGGGTTGTGCCGGCCCAAAACAGCATGGCGGCATTGATCAGGTTTAACCCAAATAACACTTTCTGACCAGCGTAAAAGCGATCGGCTAACATCCCGATAACGGGGGAAGCAATACATCCGATGGCCATTGAACTCAGGATCAGTGATTTTTCAGTGCTTCCAACCCCCAGGTTAGTCAGGTAAGCTGCCAACGGGACCCACCACACCGCATACATCATGTATTGAAGAAACATCATCAAAGAAAGCTTAAATCTGGCCATAGTTTTTTATTTTAAAGTTTTTCGTCTGGGAGGTTCAGTTGTCAAAATAAATAAAGCAATTATTGTATAAATGTACTATCCGGAAAGTGTAAGGAATAAAAAGGCCGGCCCGATTTGAGCCGGCCTTGAAATGTCCTAACCAAACTTTACTAATTGTAACCGGGATTTTGCTGTAGCTGCGGCGCTTTGTTCATTTCGTCGCGTGCTATTGGTACCCAGTAGAATTTTTTATCGGAGAAGCTTCTGTCATCGGCTTTATCATCCATATTGTATTTCCAGATGGTATAACCGTTGTCATAATGTTCAATTCTCATCCCGTACACGTTTTTAATTAGATCTTTTGCAATCAGTGCTTTTCTTAATGGGTTTTCAGTCATGCCCAGTTTATTTACAGTTAGTTATGTGAAAAGTGTTTAATGCAATTTATAATTGAAGTAAGGAAAGAAAAACCTGTTTTAAAAAATTACAGCCCTAAAATTTCATGAATTTCCTGCATCGCTTTGACCGCGATTTCAGCAAATTCATCCAGCGGAATTCCGATTTTTTCACATTCCATGATATTTTCCCTTTTGACTGAAGCGGCAAATGCTTTTTGGTTCATCCGTTTGGTAACGGATTTGGCTTTTACGCTGGCAATTTTTTTATCGGGATAAACCAGTGTGGTTGCTGTAATTAGCCCGGTGATGGTTTCGCCGGCCGCCAGAGCATGTTGAAATTCTGTGGTACGTTCTTTCCCTGTTGCAACTTCGTTGTGCATTACAATGGCGTTGAGCATTTCGGGTGTGATTTTCCCGTTTAGCATTTTTTCTGCATAAGGCCCGTGTGTGAAAGGGTCGGCTTGTGTTATTTCAACGTCAATATCGTGGAGCAGACCAGCTATTCCCCATTCTTCTTCGTTACGGCCCAGCCGGCGGGCCATGGCACGTAAAACTGCTTCCGAAGCAAAACAGTGTTTTCGCATATTTTCTGCCGAAATATTTTCTTCCAGCATGCCGATGGCTTCTCCTCTTGAAATCATGTCAGTTCAGTTTTTTATTCTTCAATTCCGGGTTCAGGCGGTAGGCTTTTTCAAGGTTCTGTAGTCCTGCCGGCTGGCTTCCGTCTTTGATTTGCGCGTTGCCAATGTAAAAATAAATTTCTGCATTTTCTCCATATGTTTGAAGATAGGCATTTCCAAATTCAATACATTTTTTATTGTTTCCGGTTAAAAAGTGCACAATACAGTTGCCAAAAAGAATTCCGGAATGTGATGGCTGCAGTTCAAATCCTTTCTGAAGATAGCGGCTGGCCATATTAAAATTGCGTTTTTCAACGGCGAAAATCCGGTAACCGGTTTCGAAATAGTAGTTGGCCATTTTGTTTTTATCGGCACGTCGCGCCAGCCAGTCGGTAAATTCATCGACATAAGCTACATGTCGGACAGAAAGGATTTCCCGGAACGATTGCAGTAGTTTGTCCACATCGGGATCAAGTTTGTATTCTTCGGCTGCCAGTCCGGCTTTCATGCGCAAAGCATCGGAGTATTCGGGGTAAATCGAAAGCGATTTATCTATGTAACCGATTGCTTCGCGGGTCTTTTCCTTTTTTATTAACGGATCTTTCTCTTCCAGGATTTCGTTATACAACGCCACCGCATAAAAGCAGTTGGCGCGGGCGCTGTTTTTTGAAACACGCACGGCTGACCGGTTTAAACTCATATTGTTTTTCCAGTCGGGAATTCGTTTGGCCGACAAAAAAACAAACCCGGCGCCCCAGATGACAGC
>CAZHKI010000576.1:0-2268 GCA_964533365.1 uncultured Maribellus sp.
TAAAGGAATACCGGATTTTTTTTCAGGGGCGGAGTGTCGGGCGCCACGTTGGGGACAATCACCATGTAGGCCGCATCCTGAATCAGAATGGCGGTGTTCCGGTGGTCGGGATGATAATCGTTGGGGCGCGGCCCGATTACCACGTCGGCATTCCACTGGCGGATAAGCCGGATAACATCGAACCGGACGTTCAGGGCTGGCATCAGTTCGCCGTCGTGGTTGTCGAGCACGATGTATTTTACACCAAATCTTTTCCCGGCTTCTTCTGCCTCGGTCCGCCTGATTTTTGCCAAAGCGCCGCCGCCTTTTTCAAAATGCCCAGCATCGCCGTTGGTCAGCGAAACAAACAGTACACGGTGCCCTGCTTTTGCAAACTGAATAGCTGTTCCTCCGGCATCAATATCACAATCGTCGGGATGGGCCCCAATCACAACGATATTGATTTTTTCCTGAGCCGATAATGCTGAATGAAAAATTATCGAAAAGAGAAGTATCGAAACATATTTTTTCATCGCTGGTTTAGTTTTTAAATTTCTGGAGGTGAATATAATCATCCTTTTTTAGAAGTAGGAATACAGGGATGTCTCTTTTGAAAAAAATGCGGGGTTTTTGTTGCCCTGCATTTTTATTCCTGATCCTTTTTATTCCGTTCCCATTTTTTTTGGAATTCTTCCATTTCTTTCTGATGTTTCTCCATCAGTTTTTTCCATTCTTCTTTTTGTTCATCGCTTTTCAGTTCAGGGGGGTCGAAACTGAACCCGGGGATTTGACCAAACTGCCCGAAAAATTGTTTTTTTAATTCGTCTAAGTCAGGATAAACAAAACCGCGGGGGAAGCTATCCAGTCCTTCAGATCGAAATTGTTGAAATAAAGAATCCATTTCGAATGGTAAATTACCTGGGAGGGAATCGCTTAACCCGAACGAAAAAGGCTGGAAAAGTTCATCTTCACCAAAAGGAGAAAAACCAAAAGGTTGCCGGAATGGTGTATTTTCCATCGATGAGTCGTTTAGAAACTCATTCAGAAACGATTGCAGGTCGGGAAATCCTCTTCCGGAGAAAAAACTACTGTCAGGGAAAGAAAAGTGAAATGTACTGTCAGACGACCACTGATGAACGTAGGTTGAGTCGTATTTGATCAGGTTCCCGTTGTCGTCGAATTTTTTATTCACGATGATTTGTTCATCCGGGTCCTTTCCCTGCTTTTGTTCCTGTCCGTCAACAAACCAAGCTGAACATAAGGTAATTGTCAGCAATAAAATTAATATTTTCATGACCATTTTATTTGTAAAATTAAGCAAATGATGCATAAACAAATTTTAAAAAATGCTAAAAGGCGTTAACCTGGTTCTTGATGGGTTCGGGGTAATTTTGTAAAAAAGAAAGGGCCAGTTTTGGCCCTCTTGATATTCTGCTTTTTAAATCAGTCGTAACGGTGTTCGTCCATGTCCGGGCCGCAATTGCAGTCGTGGTGCAATCCTTTTTCATATTGCTGCAAGGCGCGCAGGCTCATTCCCATATTTGAGAAACCGCCGTCGTGGAAAAGGTTTTGCATGGTAACCTTCCGGGTGAGATCGGAGAAAAGGGTAATGCAATAGTCGGCACATTCATCGCCTGTTGCATTGCCCAGTGGCGACATCCTTTCGGCAAAATCGTACAACCGGTCGAAGCCTTTTACCCCGCTGCCTGCGGTGGTGAGGGTTGGCGACTGCGAAACGGTATTTACCCTGACGTTTCGTTCGCGTCCGTATATGTATCCGAAGCTGCGGGCAATTGATTCCAGTAGCGCCTTGGCGTCAGCCATGTCGTTATATCCGTAAAAAGTTCGCTGTGCGGCTACATACGATAGAGCCACTACCGAACCCCATTCGTTGATGGCATCCAGTTTTCGGGCGGTTTGTAACACCTTGTGAAATGATATAGCCGAAACATCCAGGGTTTTGTCCAGGTAGCTGTAGTCGAGGTCGCTGTAATGCCTTTCCTTTCGAACATTGGGCGACATCCCGATGGAATGAAGGACAAAATCGATTTTTCCTCCCAGAATTTCCATGGATTGGATAAAAAGATGATTCAGATCGTCGATGTTGGTGGCATCGGCTCCGATAACCCGGGTATTCAGTTTGTCGGCAAGTTGCTGGGTTTCACCCATCCGAAGGGCTACCGGAGTGTTGGTCAGTATCAGGGTAGCTCCTTCGTCGTATGCCCTTTCTGCTACTTTCCAGGCAATGGAGTCGGGATTTAAAGCGCCAAAAATGATCCCTCTTTTTCC
>CAZHKI010000577.1:0-2260 GCA_964533365.1 uncultured Maribellus sp.
CGTTATCAACCGCGGTAACCTGAAATATTTTGGCACACCCAACGACATGGTCAACATCGGGCGTAATTTCGTTTGGCAGTTTACCTTGCCGGCCAAAGAGTTCGACGATTTTGCCAACAAGCAGATGATTGTTCACCACATGCGCGACGGGGAAAACATCAAAGTACGCTGCCTGGCCAAAGAAAAGCCGGCCGATAATGCAGTTAATGTTTCCCCGCATCTCGAAGATGCCTATTTGTGTTTACTGAAAGATTTCGTTTAAATAAAAACAGATGAGTAAAAATTCAAGACTGAAAAACCGGTTCATTATTTTATACCGCATGATCCGGTATAACCTGAAAATTATATTCGCCAATAAATTCATTTGGTTTTTGATTGCCGCGTATGCCTTTTTTCTCTTCTTTGCCATCAACTCGGTGGTGAACCGGTCATCCATTACCGAAGCCTCAATTTATGAATTACTGATTTTCCCCGGTATTTTGCTGATCTTTTATCCGTCGGTTTTTGGCATTCAAAACGACGATGATTCGAGGATGCTCGAAATTTTGTTTGGAATTCCCAATTACCGGTACAAAGTGTGGCTGGTGCGTTTACTGATGATTTATATTTTGGTTTTTTTCATCATCGTTCTTTTTACCGGAGTTGCTTCCGTTCTTCTGTATCATGTGAAAATCATCGAGATGTCTTACCAGCTTATGTATCCCATTGTTTTTCTGGGATCGATGGCTTTTATGTTTTCAACTCTCATTAAAAACGGGAATGGCACGGCTGTGGTGATGGTGCTGATTGGCGTTGCGTTGCTTATACTTCAGGATGCAGTGGAACGCACGCAGTGGAATGTTTTTTTGAATCCGTTTGAAATACCTTCCAATCTGAATGAAGTGATTTGGCAGGGTTTAATTACAAAAAACCGAATTTTCCTTGGCGTTGGCATCATTGTTTTTATTCTTTACGGGTTGTTTAACCTGCAAAAAAGAGAAAAGTTTGTATAAAACATAAAGAGTCAGCAGATACCCTTGTCTTTCGGCAGGGGTATCTTTTTTCACAGGGTTCCTGTTCTTTAAAATATTGTAACTTTGTCGCTTCAATTTAAGCAACGGAATGGAGAAACGTCAAATAGAAATCATGGCGCCGGTGGGTTCATACGAATCGCTGATGGCAGCCATTCAGGGAGGGGCAGGTTCGGTATATTTTGGAGTGGAACACCTGAACATGCGTTCGCGTTCGGCCAACAATTTTTCACTGGAAGATTTAAAAAAGATTGTAAAAATAGCTTCATCGCAGAAGGTAAAAACCTATCTCACCCTGAATGTCGAGATTTTTGATACCGAAACCGGGCAGATGCACGAAGTGCTTAATGCTGCAAAAGAAGCCGGTGTTTCTGCTGTTATAGCCGCCGATATTTCGGTCATTCAATATGCCCGTTCCATCGGCCTCGAAGTACATATTTCCACCCAGGTGAACATTACCAATTTCGAAGCGGTGCGTTTTTACGCGCAATTTGCCGATGTGGTGGTGCTGGCCCGCGAAATGAACCTGGGCCGGGTTTGGGAAATCAACAAACAGATTATGGAACAGCAGGTAAAAGGCCCGTCGGGCGAACTGGTCAGGCTCGAAATGTTTGTCCATGGCGCGCTTTGCATGGCCATCAGCGGGAAATGTTACCTCAGTCTTCATGAGATGAACTCGTCGGCCAACCGGGGCGCCTGCCTTCAAACCTGCCGCCGTGCCTATACCGTAACCGACAAGGAAACCGGCGCAGAGCTTGAAATTGACAATGAGTACATCATGTCGCCGAAAGATTTAAAAACCATTCATTTCCTGAATAAAATACTCGATGCCGGTGTGTCGGTACTGAAAATTGAAGGACGCGCCCGTTCGCCCGAGTATGTCAAAACAACGGTTGAATGTTACCGCGAAGCTGTGGATGCCTGGCAAAACGGAACCTTTACCCCGGAAAAAATTGAACAGTGGGACAAACGGCTAACCGCGGTGTTTAACCGTGGTTTCTGGGACGGGTACTACCTTGGTCAGCGACTGGGCGAGTGGAGCAATAATTACGGATCGAGGGCAAGCCAGCGAAAATTGTATGTCGGGAAATGTACCAACTACTTCTCGAATATTGGAATTGCTGAAATCAAACTCGAAACTGCAAACCTGAAAGTGGACGATGAGATCATCATCATCGGGCCTACAACCGGCGTCATTCAATCGAAAATCAGTGAAATCAGGATTGAGTTACAACCTGTTAACGAAGGGA
>CAZHKI010000578.1:0-1431 GCA_964533365.1 uncultured Maribellus sp.
TTTTACTGCCGGACTCCTGGGATATTTTGTATTAAAATTAACCCTGGCAGATAAAAAATGAAAAGGGCGCCCTGCCGGACGCCCTTTTCATTAATTTAACATCATTTCCACATAACCCGCGTTTTCGGTTTCCAAAACCTCGTAAGAGCGGGCAAAATCAATAATTTTTTCAACACACTGGTTTGATGGTGCAATGCCTGCATTTTCCATCACTGTCAGGATACTTTCAATTTCTGCATCTGAATTATCCAAATGGATTTTATTCAAATCATTCTGAAAATAATAAATTTCATTTTTATTAAGAACGCCCTTCTCCTTTTAATATTGTGTTAACAATCGTTAAAACATGGTTAATGCGAGATTCTTTTTTTCGATTAACTTACGCAGGTTTATCAAAGCATATCGCATACGACCCAACGCAGTATTGATGCTCACATCGGTTTTTTCAGCTATCTCCTTGAAGCTCAAACCCATGTAATGCCTCATATAAATCACCTGCTGCTGATCTTCAGGTAGTTCGGCAATTAACTCTTTTACCTCAAAAAGAATCTGTGTTTTCACCATTTGATCTTCAATGGTATCTTCGGCAAATTTCCTGGAGTTGAAAATATCAACCTGGGTACTTTCGTTCGAAACCATCCCTTTCAGTTTTTCTTTCCTGAAATGGTCGATGATCAGGTTGTGTGAAATACGCAGAACCCACGAAATAAATTTCCCGTTTTCGGTATATTTGCCTTTTTTCAGGGAGCGGATGACTTTAATAAAAGTTTCCTGAAAAATATCTTCAGCCAGTTCCTGGTTCTTCACGATAAGCAAAATGTATGAAAACACCCTGCTTTTATGACGATGGATTAAAATTTCGAGTGATTCCTGATCGCCTTTCATAAATTGTTGAACGAGCTCATTGTCGTTCAGTAAATTTGATCTGAACATTACCTTCTATTTAATGATAAATAAAAAAGTAAAGTTTTCCTATAGGCAATCTGTTTTAATGAAGTGAAACAATTTTTTACTTTTGTACTTGTCAAAAATGCTACTTTTTCATGAAATATACAAGCGTTTTTACATTTTATTAGTTTTAAAATAATATTATGGCAAATAGCAGCACAAACCGATATATTGAAATCAAAAATGCAAGGGTCCACAATCTTAAAAATGTCAGCCTGAAAATTCCATTGAACAAATTTATAGTTGTGACCGGGGTTTCGGGGTCGGGCAAATCGTCATTGGCTTTCGACACACTGTTTGCCGAAGGCCAGCGGCGATATGTTGAAAGCCTTTCGTCGTATGCCCGGCAATTCCTGGGCAGAATTAACAAACCCGAAGTGGATTTTATCAAAGGAATACCGCCGGCCATTGCCATCGAACAGAAAGTCAACACACGAAATCCCCGATCGACAGTGGGTACTTCAACCGAAATATACGACTACC
>CAZHKI010000578.1:1441-2255 GCA_964533365.1 uncultured Maribellus sp.
CATCTCGCCGGTTTCGGGAAATGCTGTTTCGCGGCAAAGTGTCACCGATGTTGTGGATTACATGAAAGGTTTTAACGAGGGAACACTCATAACCATTGCGGCACCGCTTCGCCCGAAAAACGGAAGAACAGTGATGCAGGAAGCCGAGTTACTGATGCAGCAGGGATTTTCGCGTTTGGAAATAAACAATGAAATCAGGCGTATTGACGAATTACTCAAACTGGAAAACGATAATTTATGTGCAGGAAACTGCAACATTATTATTGACAGGATTTCGCTGAAAAACGACGAAGATACCCAAAGCCGGATGGCCGATTCAGTTCAGACTGCTTTTTTTGAAGGACACGGTGAATGTATTGTCAAAGTTTACCAAAACGAACAAACCACCACACAATCCTTTTCGAACCGGTTTGAGGCCGACGGGATTGAATTTGAGGAACCTTCGGTCCACATGTTTAGTTTTAACAATCCGCTCGGCGCCTGTCCCACCTGCGAAGGATACGGAAAAGTTATCGGGATTGACGAAGACCTGGTTATTCCCAATAAATCGCTTTCCATTTACCAGGATGCCATTGCCTGCTGGAAAGGCGAAAAAATGGGAGAATGGAGAGACCGGCTTATTTACAATGCCGAAAAATTCGGGTTTCCCATTCATAAACCTTTTTATGAACTGACCGAAGCCCAAAAGTTTCTGCTTTGGACAGGAAACCAGTATTTCGAAGGATTGAACAGCTTTTTTCAGCATCTCGAATCGCAAAGTTACAAAATACAATACCGGGTTATGCTTTCGCGATACCGGGGGAAAACCACTTGC
>CAZHKI010000579.1:0-2246 GCA_964533365.1 uncultured Maribellus sp.
TGGCCGGGCTGCCCGTTTTCCTCTATGGCGCCCTGTTTAATGCAGCGCCTTTTCTGCTCATCGACCGGGTTGTGCGCAAAAAAATGAAGGATACAACGTTTTGGAGCAGCTTTTTTCTGGTGGCCGGAATTGTCGTCTTCCCGCTATTTTATCTTATCGAACTGCTTGCAATGAGCTGGCTGATCCCGGGAATCTGGCTGAAACTCCTTTTTCTTGCCAGTTTACCTTTTGCCGGGAAACTGGCCTTCCGCTGGTATATCCTCCTCCTGAAAACCATGGGCCGCTGGCGTGTACTGCGTTTAAAATGGTTCCATAATGTCAAATACCGGCAGTTGCGGCACGAAAAGGAAGAACTTTTCGGACTGCTCGACCAGTTGATTTCAACTGAATCAACTGCCGGACAATTCACTGCTTCTGGCAGCTAATGCAATCAACATTTACATTCTGTACTTCAGGAAAAATTATCGCCGGCTTTTGGGTTTTTTCTGCCGGGGTTTGGTCCGTTTGAACCGATCTTCGAAATTCCCTTTCGGCCCGGTTTTTCTCTTTTTCTCGTGAAAAGCGCCCTGGTAAGTGGGGTCGTCGATTTTGCGCTGGCGGTCGATTTCGCGCAATTGGCCTTGCCGTTCGTCAAACTCGGTTTCGGCCACAACAAAATCCTCCGGCAGCGGCTCTTCGGGAATTTCCATCCGAATCAGCTTTTCAATTTTTTTCAGGTGCCACTCTTCGGCCGGGTCGATCAGGGTGATGGCGTCGCCGCGGTTTCCGGCGCGCGCCGTGCGGCCAATGCGGTGGATGTAATCGTCGTAGCTGGTCGGAATATCGAAATTGATGACATGGCTCACCATACTGGCGTCGAGCCCACGCGCCGAAACATCGGTGGAAATGAGGATGCGCACCTCGCCTTCCTTAAACGCCCGGATAGCATTGATGCGGGTGTTCTGCCCCTTGTTCGAATGAAGGATTCGCTTTTCGCCTTCGCTTCTCCGGCTAATCACCTTAAAAATCGCTTCAGCATGCTCCTTTTTCTTCACGAAAATAATCACGCGCGAAAAGGCTTCTTCGTCTTTCAGCAGGTGCTGAATGAGGTTCAGCTTGGTGCGGTAGTTGGGCACTTTGTACACCTTTTGGGTCACCAGTTCCACTGGCGTAGCCGAAGGAGCTACCTCAATTTTTTCGAAATGGTCGAGAAACTCTTCAGCCATTTTTTCGACGCTGGCGGGGAAAGTAGCCGAAAAAAGTAGGTTTTGCCGGCGAGGGGGCAGAATCTCCTGCAACTGGCGGAGCTGCGGCAAAAATCCCATGTCGAGCATGCGGTCGGCCTCGTCGATGACCAGGTATTTCACCTTTTTCAGTGAGAGCGCCCCGGCCTGGTACAAATCCCACAAGCGGCCGGGTGTGGCCACCAGAATGTCGATGCCGGGCTGCACGAGTTCAGCATGTTTGGTCCAGCCAATACCGCCAAACACTGCGGCGTGCCGCAAATCGGAATAAGTGGTCAGCTCTTCCACATCTTCGCCCACCTGGATGGAAAGCTCGCGGGTGGGCACCAGCACCACCACACGGGGATCAATCCCTTCGGCCTTTTTCAGTTTGGTGAACAGCGGCAAAAGGTAGGCGGCGGTTTTCCCGGTACCGGTTTGGGCAACGCCCACCAGGTTCACCCCCGAATTAATGACCGGGATGGCCTGCTGCTGGATGGGAGTAGGTTCAACAAACCCGATTTCATCGAGCGCTTTCAGCAGTACTTTGGCTATTTTTAAATCTTCAAATGTTTGTATCATGCTGCAAAAATAGTAAAGTTCAGAGAATTCATGATAATAACATGTTGCAGCCGGTTAAACAGAAAATTTACAGGGTTCCGTTCATTCTTGCAAAATTATTACTTCCGGAGTTGAGTATAACCACTAATTGATATGGAAACCCTGGGTTGTTAACTCATAACTTCGGAAAACAAAATAGTCATTTTCTTTCAACGGATAATCCCAGCATCCCAAACTACGAAAGATGCTTCCGCCAAAACCCAGTTTAAATTTATATAATCCATACAAAGGATGAGAAGGATCGGGATTTGGTGAAATACCAAACATGTCATAATCAGTACATCCTTTGAGAATAGCGATATTTATAGCTTCCCATTGCAAGGCATACGTAGCCATAAAATTACGGTATAAGTCAGATGATGCTCCATACAGATAGGAACCGCGTTTGTTGGAAATAATGAAGAACATGGCTGCCAAAGGTTT
>CAZHKI010000580.1:0-2233 GCA_964533365.1 uncultured Maribellus sp.
CGTTCGACTATTTTTTCCGGACCAACCCGTACCAGGGCGGATTTACTGTTTTTGCCGGACTTGCTGATTTTCTGGACATGCTCGCCCAATTTCAATTCAGCCGTTCCGACATCGAATATTTGAGAAAACAGGGATTTAAATCTGAATTTTTAACCTTTCTCCGCGATTTTCAGTTTACCGGAACTATTTTCAGCGTGAACGAAGGGGAGATTGTTTTCCCCAACGAACCGGTTATCCGGGTGGAAGGAAATATTATCGAATGCCAGTTGGTTGAAAGCATGCTGCTGAACATCATTAATTTTGAATCGCTGATTGCCACCAAAGCGTTCCGGATTAAACAGGCTGCCGGCGACCGTATTTTTTCCGATTTTGGATTACGCCGCGCCCAGGGATTGGGGGCTATTCATGCCAGCCGGGCAGCTTTTATTGGAGGCGCTTCGTCCACATCGAACGTGCTGGCTGCAAAACTTTTTGACATCCCGCCCTCGGGAACCCAGGCGCACAGCTGGATTCAAAGTTTTGACTCCGAGCTGGAAGCTTTCAGGGCATATGCAAAAATTCACCCCGAAAACACCATTCTTTTAGTCGATACCTACAACACGTTATATTCAGGTATCCCAAATGCAATAATTGTAGCTCACGAAATGGAAACGGAAGGATTCCGGCTGAAAGCCATCCGCCTCGACAGCGGCGACCTGGCTTACCTGAGTAAAAAAGCCCGCAAAATGCTCGACAATGCCGGTCTGCAATATGTAAAAATTATTGCGTCCAACCAACTCAACGAAACCGTCATTAAAAGCCTGCTGAACGAACAGGAAGCGCCTATTGACATTTTCGGCGTGGGCACCGAAATGGTGACTGGCAAAAGCGACGCCGCCCTCGACGGTGTTTATAAGCTTTCGGAAATCAACGGATCGCCAAGAATGAAAATCTCGGAAAACATCGAAAAAATTACTTTGCCGGGGAAAAAACAACTGTACCGGTTTTTCGACGAAGATGGCAAATTTTACCGCGACGCCATTCTCCTTCAGGAAGAAAATCCAGCGAATACCGATGTGATTTACCACCCGGTTTACCCTGAAAAAAATTCCCGGGTACATGGGCTCCAGTGCGAAGCTCTTTTACAGCCGGTATTTTCAGCCGGAAAAGTTATCATGGAAAAACGGTCGTTGCCACAAATACATCATTACTTAATGGAAAGGTCGGGCTTACTGCCCGACGAACACAAAAGGTTTATCAGCCCGCACCTGTACAAGGTGGGAATTTCAAAAAAACTGCTGGATACCCGCACGGCACAAACCCAGAATAAATAAAACAACATTGATTAAAAATATGAATCAGATTACACGCCCCACGTTTGTCGTTGACAAGCAAATATGTTTACAGAACATTAAAAAGATGGCCCAAAAAGCCGCAAAAAACAACCTCCGTTTCCGCCCTCATTTTAAAACCCACCAGTCGGCACAAATCGGCGAATGGTTCAGAAGTTACGGGGTGGAAGCCATCACCGTTTCGTCGGTAACTATGGCCGAATACTTTGCGGCAAACGGCTGGAACGACATCACCATTGCCTTCCCGGTCAATATTCTTGAAATGGACAACATCAACCGGCTGGCAGCCGGCATCCGGTTAAACATTCTGGTTGAAAACGCGGAGGCTGCAAAAGTAGTGGCAGAAAAAATCAGTCACCCGCTGGGAATATACATTAAAACCGACACCGGTTACCACCGTACCGGCATACTTTCGTCGCAAACCGGCGCCATCGATTCCGTCATCAAAAACATTCTGAAAAACAAAAATCTCATTTTCAAAGGATTCCTCAGCCACACCGGACACACCTACCAGGCCCGTTCAACCGACGAAATCCTCAGCCGCCACTTCGATGCCCTGATTAAAATGAAAGCGCTGAAACAGGCTTACCAAAAAGATTTTCCCGATATTGAAATCAGCCTGGGCGACACACCGTCGTGCAGCGTGGCCAGCAATTTTGAAGGTGCCGATGAAATCCGCCCCGGAAATTTTGTTTTCTACGATTTGATGATGAAAAATCTGGGGGCCTGCTCCTTCAGCGATGTGGCTGTAAGGATGGTCTGCCCGGTGGTTGCCCGCCACCTCTCGCGAAACGAGATTGTGATTTATGGCGGAGCCGTTCATTTATCGAAAGAATTCATTTTAAACAGCAATGGGAAACGAACATATGGCGCGGTTGAAATCACGAAAAACGGGGAAAAAA
>CAZHKI010000581.1:0-2230 GCA_964533365.1 uncultured Maribellus sp.
GTTAAAAGCGAAGTAGCCGGTAATCTTTCAGAAAAACTGGGAAAAAAGGTTATAATCTATTCCATGACACCCATGGGTGGAGGTTGTATTAATCCATCTTTCAAAATGGAAACGAATGCCGGGATTTTTTTCTTGAAATGGAATTCTGCCTGCAAACCCGATATGTTTGTTCGCGAAGCCGAAAGTTTAACAGCGTTGAAAAAAGCTGCCGGAGAATTTCTGATTATCCCCGAAGTTATTGCTGCGAAACCAGTGGACACCTCTCCCGGTTTTCTGGTTCTTGAATATTTGTCGCCGGGATATTCAGCGGAAAACGATGAAAAACTGGGCCGGGGGCTGGCCGTTCTTCACCAGTATCAGCATGAAAAATTTGGATTTTACCACGATAATTATTGCGGTGCCACCTTGCAAAATAACGTTTGGGCTGATGACTGGGCCACATTTTTCAGGGACAACCGGCTGGATTTTCTTCTCCGGCTGATTCAAAATGAGCGTCCGCTGTCAGCCGGAGAGCTGCTGGTGTATGAAAAACTGCTCCTGAAAATTCCGGATTTGATACCTTCTGGTTCAAGCCCCACCTTGATTCACGGCGATTTATGGTCGGGAAATTATTTGTCGGCCACAAAAGGGCCAGCGCTGATTGATCCGGCAGCATATTATGCCGAACGCGAAATGGAATTTGCCATCATGACCCTCTTTGGCGGATTCTCGTCCCGGTTTTACGATGCCTACAACGAGACCTATCCGTTACTGCCCGGCTGGAAAATCCGCAATAAATTGTACCAGTTGTATCACACGCTGAACCATTATTATTTATTTGGCGGCGGTTATCAAAGCCAGTCGTTTCAGATTGCCCGCTATTTTGCCGGTTAATAAAAATCTTCGGGCTTTTTTAAATGAATTTGCCGGCTTTAAAAGGATTCTGGCTAATTTAGCGTTAAACGAAAAAGAAATATGATTACGCAGAAAGCAAGGGAAATTACTCCTTTTATTGTGATGGAAGTACTTGAGAAAGCCGCTGAAATGGGAAAAAGAGGAATTAATGTGATTCACCTCGAAGTTGGCGAACCTGATTTTTGTGTTCCCGGTTGTGTTTCTGATGCGGTTCAACAGGCGTACACTGAAAAACGAACGCATTACACCCACAGCCTGGGCGATCCGGAATTGCGCGAAGAAATTGCAAAAAAATATCATTCAGAATATGGTGTAACAGTTTCGCCCGAACAAATCATTGTCACATCCGGCAGTTCACCGGCCATTTTATTGACACTCGGCGTATTGTGCGAATCCGGCGACGAGGTTATACTTTCCGATCCGGGATATGCGTGTTATCCCAATTTCGTACGGTTTATCGGCGCAAAACCAGAGAAAGTACCGGTTTTCGAAGAAGACGGGTTTCAGTACCGACCCGAAGAGATTTGCCGGAAGATTTCAGAAAAAACGAAGGCCATTCTTATCAACAGCCCCATGAATCCCACCGGAAACCTGCTTTCTCCCGAAGTAATGCAGGAAATTGTAAAATTCAACCTACCCATCATTTCCGACGAAATTTATCACGGGTTGGTGTACGAAAACCGCGCACATACCATTTTGGAATACTCGAAGAATGCTTTTGTGCTGAACGGATTTTCAAAGTTGTATGCCATGACCGGCCTGCGCCTGGGATTTGTGATTGCCCCTGTCGAATGTATCAGGCCGATGCAGAAATTACAGCAGAACCTTTTTATTTGCGCCAGTTCAACTGCCCAGCGGGCTGGAATTGCTGCATTGCGCTTTGCCGGCGATGAGGTGCAGCAAATGAAGGAAACCTATAACAAACGGCGGATTTATCTTGTGGAGCGACTCCGTCAGCTTGGTTTCGTTATCAAAGTGGTTCCTACCGGGGCTTTTTATGTTTTTGTGAATGCAAAACATCTGTCAGCCGATAGTTACAAACTGGCATTCGACATTCTCGAAAAAGCGCATGTGGGCGTTACTCCCGGAATCGATTTTGGCGAAAATGGGGAAGGGTTCCTTCGTTTTTCGTATGCCAACTCGCTCGAAAATATCGAAGAAGGAATGAACCGCCTGGGAAAATACCTCCGGGAAAATTACTGAAGCGGATCAAAATTTTTCCCAGTGAACGATTTCGTTTAAATTTTTACGCTTTTTTTCCGGCGCCTGGCAGTCGGGGTATCCCAATGGTATCAGCACAACCGGTTCGATGTACGGCGGAATCTGAAATTCTTCC
>CAZHKI010000582.1:0-2229 GCA_964533365.1 uncultured Maribellus sp.
GTTGGTCCCGAACTCAAACTCGAGGATGATCCCTGTGGCCACACCAATGGCGAAGTTGATGCCAAACAGCGTCATCCAGAACTTGGTGATTTTTTTCCACTCTTCGTTGCCGGTTTTTACATAAAGCGTTTCCATAAACGCGATGATAAATGTAATTCCCAGCGTGAGCGGAACAAAAATCCAGTGATACATGGCTGTCAGGGCGAATTGCGCCCTCGACCAGTCAACTAACGATGCATCAGCAATTTCAATCATTTCAATTTATTTAGTTTCAGTTATTACTTCCAGTACATGGTTGCTTCGTTCCTCGTCGGTTCCGAAATTCGATTTCAGAAAATTGGGAAAAAAGAACAGCTTAAGAATCACAAACATAATGAACAACTTTATCAGGATAATGATCCAAACCTGTCGTCCCCAATGGCTCATGTTTTTAAATCCCTGGATATAAAAATGGCCAATCTTCAAAAATGGGTTGCTTCTTCTCATCCAAATTTTTCAATAAATATAGTTTTTTTAGGAATAACTGCTTTTTTTAAAAATCTAAAACTGAACATATACTGAACCGTGAAAGTTTACAGAATGAATCTAAATTACCTGTAAAATGTTAAATGCCGCTTTTCATTCATTGGGTATTTTTCTTAATTGTATCGTAGTTGTATTTCTTCGATAAAAATGCTTCTTTTTACAGGATAACATGTTTTAAAAAAGGGATCAAGGATTTTTCTATTAATCATTTGTTCATTAAATTTGAAGAATTTCGTTGCCGGTAGGGCAGAAAACTTTTCTCCGGAAATGGAATAAAACTCAATGTGGATCCTGAGAAAATCCATAAGCCAACTGTGAGGTAATAATATAATGGTCTGAATTAAAATAATTAATAAAAACAGCAAAATGGAAAAAACAGATGTATTGGTCATTGGAAGCAGTGCAGCCGGATTGGTAGCAGCGCTGACCGGAAAAAGAGTTTATCCCGGTAAGAAATTTACCGTAACAACACTTTTTCCAAAAACATTGATTCCCTGTGGAATCCCATACATTTTTGGAACGGTTGACAAATCGGAAAACGATATTCTGCCTTGCGACAAAATGTTTGAAACCAATGGAATTGAAATGATAGTTGACGAAGCGAAGTCGATAAACCTTGCCGAAAAGATGGTTTCGTATGTTTCGGGCAGGGAAATATTGTACGAGAAACTGGTCATTGGCACCGGTTCGACGCCCCATAAACCCGGTTGGCTGAAGGGCGCCGGCTACCCGAATGTTTTTACGGTTCCCAAGGATAAAGCCTATCTCGACGAAATGCAGACAAAACTGGAACAGTTTAAAAAGATTGCAGTGATTGGCGCCGGTTTTATCGGGGTGGAAATCTCTGACGAACTAAACAAAGCCGGCAAAGAGGTTACTCTGATTGAAAAACTACCCCACGTATTGGGGCTTGCTTTTGATGAAGATATTGCAACCCGTGCCGGGGCCTTGCTGAAGGAACGCGGGGTTAACGTCATCACCGGAAAAGGAGTGGCCGAAATTACCGGGAACGGAGTGGCCGATGGAATTTTGCTGGAAAACGGTGAAAAACTGGAAGCCGATGCCGTTATCCTGGCCATGGGCTATCAGCCCAATGCAGCGCTGGCAAAAGAAGCCGGGCTTCAGGTCACCGACCGGGGTTTTATCAAGGTGGATGATTACATGCGCACCCAAGTACCCGATGTGTTTGCTGTTGGCGATTGTGCCGAAAAACGCGATTTTTTTACCCGGAAACCCAGTAATATCATGCTCGCTTCCACGGCTTGTGCCGAAGCCCGGATTGCCGGGATGAACCTTTTCAAAGTATCGGCCATTAAAACATTTATCGGTACCATTTCCATCTTTTCAACAGCTATCGGAAATAGCGGGTTTGGTGTAGCCGGCATTACGGAAACACAGGCACTGGCCGAAAGTTTCGATATTGTCACAGGATGTTTCGAAGGCATCGACCGCCATCCCGGAACCTTGGCCGACACACACAAGCAGTATGTAAAACTGGTGGTTGGAAAAGAGTCGGGCGTGATTCTCGGAGGCGAAGTTTTTGGCGGGCTCTCCGTGGGTGAACTCACCAATACCATCGGCATTATTGTTCAAAATAAAATGACACTGAACGCATTACTAACAGCCCAGATTGGCACACATCCGCTGCTGACCGCTTCGCCGGCCGGTTACCCGCTGATAAAAGCTGCCGAAAATGCTTCGTCG
>CAZHKI010000583.1:0-2228 GCA_964533365.1 uncultured Maribellus sp.
GGGTTTCCATTATCGGAAATACACTTTTGTTTGTATTAAAATACTGGGCCGGTATTGTAACCGGGTCGCTGGCTTTAATTGCCGATGCCTGGCACACGATGAGCGATACCATTTCGTCAGTAATTGTTTTAATTGCCGGGCGGATTTCGCGTAAACCCGCCGATAATGATCATCCGTTTGGACATGGTCGGGCAGAACACATCGCGGCCATTATTATTGGTGTGATGCTGGCTATTATTGCTTTCGATTTTGTTGTGGGCGCTATCGAAAAATTCGGAACAAAGGAAAAAACTGTTTTTGGGACCATTGCCTGGGTTGCAACTATCTTTTCCATTCTTTTAAAAGAAGCTATGGCACAGTATGCTTTTTGGGCAGCAAGGAAAGCAAAATCTTCCATACTGAAAGCCGACGGCTGGCACCACCGCACCGACGCCCTTTCTTCGGTAGTGATCCTGATTGGGATTGCCCTGGGCAACCAGTTTTGGTGGACCGACGCTGTTTTAAGTTTCATTGTTGCCCTGATGATTGGCTGGGCCAGTTACGAAATTCTTTCAAAGGAAATTACATCGCTGCTTGGCGAGAGCCCATCGGAAGAAATTTTGGCTGGTATCCAGGATGCGGCCCAGAAAACCTGTAAACAGCAGTTAAACCTTCATCATATTCACATTCACAACTATGGGCAACATACCGAAATGAGCTGCCACATTAAACTTCCTCCACAAATGCCGCTGGAAGAAGCACATGAAATTTGTACCAAAATTGAAAAAGCCATAAAAGAAAAGTTTGGTTACACATCAACTGTACATCCTGAACCGATTAAAAGGGAACCCGATGCTGTTGCAGAATAACCTGACGAAACTGTTTTTTAAGGCAGTTCTATGATTTTGATGTTTCTGAAATGAATTTCGGCCCCTTCAGATTCGAGGCAGATGTAACCGCTCTTTTTGGATGCCTGGCTGATGCCGTTGACAAACTTTCCGTTCACTGAAAGTTTAATGGTGCCATCCACACAAATCACATCGTAGGTATTCCACTCACCTTTCCCCAGACACCGGTTCTCAACGGATTTACTGCGTTTCCCGCGTGGATTGTCAGGAACAATTTCGACCCCGCCCACGCCAAAAAGTTCGCCGTGAACATAAGCTACCGGCGGCTTCTCTCCATCCCTGACATTCAGGTTCACCCAGTCAAGCTCAAGCATTTGTACTTCCACACCGTTGGGCAAACGATTTTCGCCTGGTTCGGCGTCGCTCCATACAAAAGTGCCCGAATTTCCGCCGGCTTCCATATGTTTCCATTCAATGTGCAGCATGAAATTTCCGTACTTTTTTGCCGAGCGGACCACCCCAATCGGGTGGCCGCTGCAAACCAGTTCTTTTCCGTTTACTTTCCAGGTTGATTCTTCGGTATTTACCTGAACCCACTCCACCGGTTCATTTTTCTCCTTTTGACCCGAAGTTATTTTCACGAATGGAATATCTTCCCCAAAACGGAATAATGGTTTTTGGGCATATCCCATTCCGGCAACGACAACGAAAACGATGATTGGCAGAATTCGTTTTGCCATAATATTTTAAGTTATTTGTTGAATGGCCGCCAACAAAATTAAACGGCTTTGTTTTCCACACCAACAACCGGGATCTCCTCCTTTACTTCGGGAACCGGGCCAAATACATAGGTTTTCGGGCCAAGGTACAAATCGGAATTCAACATTTCATCCCAGGTGACGTCTTTTCCGGTATAGGCCGATATGCGCCCCATGATGGTAATTAGTGTTGAGTTGACCTGTGCTTCGGCGTCGTTTACCGGTTTCCCTGTGCGGATTCCGGTAACCAGGTTGATGTGTTCCTGCACATACGGGTTGGTTATTTTCCATGGTGAAGTGGTGTCGGTATCATCGGGTTTGGGATATTTCCAGATTTCATTTCCCTGCAGGTCGTAAATCACCCCGGCAGCGTCAGCATATCCTTTTGTCCCGTTAATCTGTTCCACTTTTTGGTTGGAGCATCCGTTAATCTGCCGGGCAGCGCAGTGGGTGCGCATTCCGTTTTCGTAAACATATTCCACGCTGAAGAAATCGTACTGGTCGCCGGAAACACGGCGCTGGCGCCCACCCCAGCCGATAGCTTTTACCGGGTTTCGTCCAATGTACCAATTCATTACGTCGATTTCGTGGATAAACTGTTCGGTGATGTGGTCGCCCGAAAGCCAGCAGAAGTTGACCCAGT
>CAZHKI010000584.1:0-2221 GCA_964533365.1 uncultured Maribellus sp.
CAACTCAGAACTGAACCGCGGGACCCTGAGCCGCATTTTATCGCAACCCATTTACCGCGATTATGTATTGAATGCAAAATTTGTTGCTGCACTAATTGTTTTGAGCGTACTGTTTTTTGCGCTGGGTTTTCTGGTTTTGGGTTTCGGGTTGATTTTCATCGGAATTCCACCAACCGTCGAAGAGTTTTTACGGATTCTGGCTTTCTCGCTGGTCAACATTGTTTATGTGGCATTCTGGCTGAATTTGTCCATTCTTTTCTCGGTGAAGTTCAGGCAGGCAGCAACCTCGGCTTTGGCAGGCATTTCCATCTGGTTATTCTTCAGCATATTTTACAACATGATTATAAATCTGGTTGCAAAAGCCATGGCGCCATCACAGTTTCTGACCGAAAACCAGGTGATATCCTTTGAGCGTTTTATCCAAAATCTGATGCGTTTTAATCCCGGTCAGCTTTTCAGCGATGCCACCACAACCCTGCTGATGCCTGCCGTACGCAGCCTGGGGCCGTTAACCATGGAACAAATGCAAGGCGCCATTCCAAGCCCGCTTCCACTGGGGCAAAGCCTGATGCTGGTTTGGCCGCAGGCCACCGCGCTGCTGGCCGGCACCGTGGCATTTTTTGCCCTGGCCTACACGTTGTTTATGAAAATGGAAATCCGTTCGCGTTAAGCTGTTTTTTTTCGGTGAACAAAACTCCCGGGCATATTTTTTACAGACTAATTTTTTCGCCGTTTGATTAATAGTTCTATTTTTACCTGTACTATTAAATTCTGACACGCGAATGAATCCGTACATTTTAAATTTTTTACCTGTTGATTTGCCTTTAACCGACCCGGTAATAAAATTTTTTATCATACTGGTTATCATTTTGTTTGCACCACTTTTGCTGAACCGGATAAAAATTCCCCACCTGCTGGGGTTAATCATTGCCGGGGCAATCATCGGTCCGTATGGGTTTAACCTTGTGGAACGCGACAGTGGTATCGTTTTGTCAGGAACAGCCGGTTTGTTATACATCATGTTTTTGGCCGGCATTGAAATCGATATGGCCGATTTTAAAAAGAACGCGTTTAAAAGCACTTTTCTCGGCCTCATGGGATTTATCGTCCCCATGATTTTAGGAACGCTGGTAAGTATTTATTTCCTGAAATTTTCGCTCATCACATCAGTTTTGCTGGCCAGTATGTTTGCCTCACACACCCTGATAACTTACCCGATAGTGAGCAAACTGGGAATTACCAAAAACCGGGCGGTAAACATTACCGTGGGCAGCACGTTAATCACCAATATACTCGCCCTTTTGGTGCTGGCCGTTGTCGTTGGCCTTTCAACCGGCGAAATCAACCACTATTTCTGGATAAAGTTATCGGTTTCGTTTGTCATTTTCACGTTAATCATTTTGATGGTTTTTCCCCTGATAGCCCGGTGGTTTTTTAAACGGGTCGATGATAATGTTTCGCAGTATATTTTTGTGCTGGTAATGGTATTTCTGGGTGCGGTACTTTCGCAGGTTGCAGGCATCGAAGCCATTATTGGCGCATTTCTTGCCGGTCTGGCGCTCAACCGTTTAATCCCGCGCACCTCGCCGCTCATGAACCGGATCGATTTTGTCGGCAATTCCATTTTTATCCCGTTCTTCTTAATCAGTGTGGGAATGTTAATCGATTTCCGCGCATTTTTCACCAGTTTCGAAACAGTTAAAGTTGCGGTTACCATATCGGTTATTGCAACAGTCAGTAAATATATCCCGGCCTGGATTACCCAGAAAAGCTTCGGCTACTCGGTGGATGAACGGCGGCTGATTTTCGGATTAAGCAATGCCCAGGCCGCGGCAACACTGGCTGCCGTTTTGGTTGGTTACAACATCATTTTAGGGCAAAACGAAAACGGAGAACCCATCCGTCTGCTGAGCGAAAGCATCCTGAACGGAACAATCATCATGATCCTGGCTACCTGTACCGTGGCATCGTTTGTCACCCAAAGGGGCGCACAAAATGTTGCCCGGCAGGAAAGCACCGAAATTGACAATGAGGAAAAGGAAAGAGACGAGCGAATTCTGATTCCCATCAACAACCCAGGTACCACCGACGAACTAATCAATCTAAGTGTCATTGTCAAAAAACCTAAAAATAAAAACAATCTGTACGGATTGAACGTCATAAACAATGAAAATCAGGATTCAACCGCCGAAAGCGATGCAAAAAAAATACTGACAATATC
>CAZHKI010000585.1:0-2190 GCA_964533365.1 uncultured Maribellus sp.
AAATAAAAACAAGATTGTAGAAACACTGCGTCACTACAAAATTGAAATAACCAAAATCAGGGCAACCATCGGTCCAACCATTACCTTGTATGAAATTATTCCAGCGCCGGGCATCCGTATTGCCAAAATTAAAAACCTGGAGGACGATATTGCATTGAGTTTATCGGCTCTGGGAATCAGGATTATTGCCCCTATTCCGGGACGGGGGACCATCGGGATAGAAGTTCCGAACCAGAATCCGGAAGTGGTTTCCATGCGTTCGATCCTGAGTTCAAAAAAATTCCAGGAAAGTACGGCAGAACTGCCCATTGCGCTGGGAAAAACCATTTCGAACGAAACCTACATGTTCGATTTGGTGAAAATGCCCCATATATTGGTTGCCGGCGCCACCGGACAGGGAAAATCAGTTGGGGTCAATGTGATCATCACGTCACTGCTCTACAAGAAACACCCAGCCGAACTGAAGTTTGTTTTCATCGACCCGAAAAAGGTGGAACTAAACCTCTATTCGGTGCTCGAAAAACATTACCTGGCCAAGCTTCCCAACGAGGAAGAACCGGTAATCACCGATATTCAAAAGGTAAAAAACACGCTCAATTCCATAAATGTGGAAATGGATCAGCGGTACGATTTGCTGAAAAAAGCCCACGCCCGGAATGTGAAAGAGTACAACAAAAAATTTACCAGCCGGATGTTGAACCCGGAAAAAGGGCATCGTTTTATGCCATATATTGTAGTCATTATTGATGAGTTTGCCGATTTAATTATGACTGCAGGCAAGGAAATTGAATTGCCCATTGCACGAATTGCCCAGTTGGCGCGCGCGGTAGGTATCCACATGATTATTGCCACACAACGACCTTCAACCAACATTATAACCGGTGTGATTAAAGCCAACTTCCCGGCAAGGATTGCCTTTAAAGTGGCCTCAATGATCGACTCGCGAACCATTCTTGATACACCAGGCGCCAACCAGCTTATCGGAAAGGGCGACATGCTGATTGCCTCGGGGAGCAATATTACCCGTGTGCAATGTGCTTTTGTCGATACTCCTGAGGTCGAGCGGGTTTGTTCGTTCATTTCAGAACAGCGCGGTTATCCCACCGCTTTTTACCTGCCCGAATATGTTGGCGATGATGAACCCGGACCGGGTGAAGTGGATCTCAATAACAAAGACGAGCTTTTCGACGATGCCGCCCGTATTGTTGTTGCCAATCAAATGGGATCAACTTCTATGATTCAACGGAAATTCTCCATCGGTTACAACCGTGCCGGACGAATTATGGATCAACTGGAAGCAGCCGGTATTGTAGGTCCCAGTGAAGGAAGCAAAGCCCGACAGGTATTAATTCAGGATGATTACAGTTTGGAACAATTATTGAACAGCATTAACTAAAAAAGCAGGATGAGAAAAATTTTTTTGATGAGTGCCCTTTTGTTGACAGCCATTTTTGTTTCGGCCCAACAAGATGCGAAAGCTAAAAACATACTGGATCAGGTTAGCCAGAAGACCAGTTCACTGAAATCATTTTCAGCCGATTTTGCTTTTACCATGCAGAATAAGGGAATGAACATTAACGAAAAAAATGTCGGTTCCATTCAAATTAAAGGACAAAAATATTGTGTTGAATTGCCTGAAGTGGGAATGAAAGTTTTTTCCGACGGGAAAACAGTATGGAATTACATGAAAGATGGGAACCAGGTTACCATTTCAAACATCGATGATGAAAGTAATGAATTAATGAACCCTTCGTCGCTGTTCAGCATTTACGAAAAAGATTTTGTTTCGAAATTTGTGGCTGAAAAAAAGTTGGGAAGCAAAACGGTTTACGAAATTGATCTTTTCCCGCAAAGCAAAGAACAGGATGTTTCAAAAGTTTCCGTCACCATTAACAAGGAAACCATGATGATCCACTCGGCAGTTTTACATGGAAACGACGGGAATCTGTATGGAATTGAAGTGTTGAAAATGGAAACTAACCGCGAATTTCCCGATTCACATTTCATTTTCGACAAAAGCAAATACAAAGACTTGGAGGTTATCGATTTCCGGTAGGATTTTCTCCTGCGTTATGGTTTGATCAGTTTGTCAGCTGTCGAAATCTCGATGAAGGATGCACCGGTGTAAACACCAAACCGGCCGCCCACATAAATCAGCAAATCATCGGAACGAACTGTATGATCGTCGAT
>CAZHKI010000586.1:0-2189 GCA_964533365.1 uncultured Maribellus sp.
TTCCATACCGTAGGGAAACAAGAAAAATGCGCTAGCTCAATTACGAAGATTACACGAAAGTAACAATGAAAAAATAAACGTATGAAAAAGATACTTCGTTTTCTGGGAATCTTCCTCCTTCTGATTGTTTTGGTTTATCTGCTGGGGCCCAAACCGCCCAACCCAAAGTTAACCAAAGATTTGCCGTCGGTTTCGGCCAGTATTCATAATATTGACACGTACATCAAAAATTATGATTCGGGTGTCGCCGTCCGACCCGACAATGAAACGCGGGTTTTCTGGGCCAACGATACGGTTCACGAACGGACTGATTATGCCGTCTTGTACCTGCATGGTTTTTCGGCGTCGTGGTACGAAGGATTTCCGGCCCATCTGAATTTTGCCCGTTATTTTGGTTGTAACCTTTATATCCCGCGGCTGGCGTCGCATGGAATTGAAACTGAAGACCCGCTGATTGACATGAAGCCGGAAGCGCTCTGGGAATCGGCTAAGGAAGCGTTGATGGTGGCCCGCAGCCTTGGAAAAAAAGTCATCATCATGAGTACTTCCACCGGTGGTACGCTGGCGTTGAAACTGGCGGCCGATTTCCCCGAATATGTGAATGGGCTGATTCTTTATTCCCCCAATATCCGGATTAACAACGGGGCAGCTTTTGTTCTTTCCAAACCCTGGGGATTACAAATTGGCGGGCGGAAAATACCGGGTAACGAATGAAGATTTCGAATCGAAAGACTGCCAGTACTGGTATTGCAAATATCGCATGGAAGCTACCGTTTATCTGCAGCAACTGGTGGAAGCCACCATGAAAAAAGAAACGTATCGGAACGTTACGGCGCCGGTTTTTCTGGGGTATTATTATAAAGACGAGGAAAATCAGGATCAAACGGTGAAGGTGGATGCCATGCTCACTATGTTTGAACAACTGGGTACTGTGCCGGAGTTTAAAACGAAAACAGCGTTCCCCGATGCCGGCGATCATGTAATTGCCTGCGAACTGACCTCGGGTTGTTACAACGAAGTAATTGCTGAAACTATCAAATTTGGCGAAGAGGTACTTGGAATGAAGCCTGAAAATTAAGATTTATGAAATTTTAGAAGCAGTTTCTTCATCGAGGAACCAAATCAGCGATCCATTTTCCGGAGAAATATAATATGCCGGAAGGAGTTTGGCTGCTTCATCGTCGTTCATGATTTCTGAAACCCGTTGCGCTTTGTTTTCACCAATCACAATAAAAATGATGCGGCTGGAGTTATTAAGCACCCTGCCGGTCAGTGTCAGCCGGAATTGTCCGGTAATGGGGTGGCGGGTGGCTGCACAAATCTTTTCGTCTTCAAACAGTTCAATTTGATCGGGAAAAATGGAAGCGGTATGCCCGTCTTCGCCTAATCCCAAAATTATCAGGTCGAAAACAGGATTTTCGCCGCGGTAATTCAGGTTTTCCTCAATTTCGCGGGCGTAACGGGCGGCCTCTTCTTCCGGATTTTCTTCACCGCGCATCCGGTGAATATTTTGTTCCGGGAAGGATATGTTTTTTAGGAGCAAATCGCTGGCCATTTTGAAATTGCTTTGCTCATTCTCCGGTGAAACACAGCGCTCGTCGCCCCACCAGAAATGAATCCGTTCCCACGGAATAGATTCAGCGTAATCTTCACTCAGTATTTTAAACAGTTTTTTTGGCGTATTTCCGCCGGGAAGGGCAATGTTAAACTGCGGTTGCTGCGACTCGCCGGTAAGTTTCAAAATTTCTTTTGCAACGGCTTTGAATATTTTTTTTGTTTTTGAAAAGATTCTGACTTCAGTTGTCGTTTTCATAGTAATCGGTTTATTGATATTGCGTTATCAAATATAAAACAATTACAGTTCACAATACAATCCGTCGTTTGTCAGATTTTTACAGGGGTATCGCCACTGGCCTCCTGCAATGAGTTTATCTGAATCTTCGGGGCCCCAGGTACCGGCGGGATAGCCAAAAACCGGGATCTCGGGATTGGTTTCCCAGGCGTTGAGCACGGGCTGCACAAATTTCCATGCCTGTTCCACTGCATCGCCGCGGGTGTACAAAGTAGCGTCGCCCTGCATACAATCCAAAAGCAGGCGTTCGTAGGCCGACGGTAAAAAGTCGCTGGCCAGCGATGAATAATGAAAATCCATGTTTACATTCCTTACCTTGAATCCTGCTCCGGGGATC
>CAZHKI010000587.1:0-2171 GCA_964533365.1 uncultured Maribellus sp.
ACCGGAGCTACCCGCATAATTCCGCCGCAGCCTTTGCTGTTGTTGGTTGGTTTTTTTATGGTTCCGCAAATTCCGGAACGCAGTGCACTGATACAAGTGTTTCCAGGAGCGCGGCGATGGTATAACTCTTTTTGTTTAAGCATCCAGCCTGTCATGGGTGGGCGGTTGTCATTAAGGCGGGGCATGGGTTCGTTTTGCGTGTGGAGCCAGCGCAGATATGAGTCGTGGGCGATTTGGAGGTAAGCGCCCCAAATTCCGCGTTGTGTGGCCCGGTTCATGGTCCGCAGCAAGGCTTCAGCGGTAAACAGCGTCATCTGGGTGTCGTCGGTGATGCGGCCCACGCCGTCGGGAAATTCAACATAATCGAGGATTCCAGCCTCTCCGTAGCGGTTTAAAATCTGGTGCAACGACATAAATTCAACCGGCGCACCCAGCGCATCGCCAACCGCTCCGCCTAAAAGACAGCCGGTGTAGTTTTCAGGTGTTGAGTTTTCCATTTTACTGAATTTTAATGTTTTGAAAAATACAGTTCATTTACAGGGATTCTTTCTTCTTCGTTGGTTTCATCGTCATCGGGGACATATTTCAACACCAGGATTTCTTCCGAAAGATTCTCGATTTTCACCAGCAGCAGCGGGTTGTCTTCGTCGTTGTGCAACTGCGAACCGATGGCATAAACCGTTTGGGTGTTGCTGAAATTTTCGATTTCCAGATTGGTATTTATGTCGATTCCGCCATCGATTTGTTCCATGCCAAAATCGTATTCCGGTTTATCGCCTTCCCAGTAACGCGTAAGGCGCAGCATGGCTGCCGGGTGCCCTTCCAGCACGTTGGCATAATAAGGTTTAAACTGGTTGTAAAAAACGGCTTCCCAGTCGCGCTGCATTTCGTCAATGAATTTTCCGGAGGCAATGTGTGTTCCGGAAGGGGTGTAATCGTTTTTTTTGAATGGGATAATTTTTTCCATGATTTTTTTTGTAAAGGTAGAATGCGGCAGTGCCAAAAGATGGCGCGGCGGTGTTATCATCGATTTATTTTTTCAATGTTCATATCAATAAAGTATAATTTGCCGTCAGTGCCGTTTATTACATTTCCCAAATGTACATCGTTCATGATTACATTATTGTCAGTATATTTCGTCCGTGAGCCAGTAACGGGAATTGCCTGAAAACGTTTTTTCAATTCATCTTTCTTTTTTTTGAAAAGTTTATTCTCCTTTTTTAACCGGTTTTTGGCTTGTTCGAACGATTCAAAACAGGCCGGGGGTTCGGGCGTAAGGATTAATCCGTTAATAAAAGGTTGAGAGAATAACAGGACCACTCCGCAGCCACTGTAGGAAACTCCCCTGAATTCCAACCGGGTTTCAGGGAAATATTTGTTATACAGTTCTATTCTGTTGACAAAATAATCGAGCGTTTCGTATGGCGCCAATTGACGCAAAGGATAAATTCCTTTCAGAAGAACAGGATTGTCATCTTCATCATCAATAAAAAGGACAACAGCTTCTGTGCCTGAAATTACAGCTTTCGCAACCTGTTTTAATTCATCGAAGTTGCTTCTCAGAAATCCTTGTTTTTCGGCTTCCTTTCTTAGCCGGGCAAGTTGCCAAGCCGCTTTTTGTTCTCCAGAATATTCGGGAGGGCATCCCTGAATGAAACGTTGAATAATTTCGGTCCCGGATGCTTCGCCAGTTTCCGTAATTCCTCCTCCAATTTCTTCTTGTTGTTTTCCATTTTTAAGGTTTTCTTTCATATTTGTCTTAAGTGTCGAAATCAGGTATTTTTCAATAAACGGGATTTTTTATCTGTCAACTTCTGTTGTCATCAACCAGCAAGCCTTTAAGTTCAAGGTATTCACAGATTCCATCTGAAATTTTCAGGATACGTTCCCACGAAATCAGCATTTTTGCCTCGCCGCAGTGCCTGTAAATACAAGCGGCAATATCTTCGTTGCAAATCCAGGTACCGGGCACACTGTTGTTCCAGAATTTCCCCATGGCCACATCGATAACAAGCCATTGCCGGTTGGTAAGCGGAAAATCAATCCGTTCGCGGACAAATTCACGGACCTGCTCCGAAATGATTGGCGCTGAATGAAGCTCAATCACTTTTACTTGTGAAACAAGTTGCAAACTTTCGGATGATTGGTATGTAAAGCGGGTTGGATGTGAA
>CAZHKI010000588.1:0-2162 GCA_964533365.1 uncultured Maribellus sp.
TTTTTACTTTTGCTGAAACTTCCGAATAACGCCATGGTTTAATGATTTGCAGGGGTTAAAATTAACAATATTTTCCCTACCGGGAACATTCACACCGGGCAAATACAAAAAAAGCTTCCACCGTTGATGAAAGCTTTTCCTGTTATCATAGAATTGAGTATTATTTTTTAAAATAATCTTTTACGTCGTCATTCGGAATGACTTCTTCTTTAAAAGAATATGCTCCGGTTTTCGGTGATTTAACCATTTTAATAACCTTGGCATAACCTTTTCCAGCACCTTTTTGCAAGGTTGCAACCGTTTTCTTTGCCATAACTTAAGCTTATTTAATTTCTTTATGAACTGTGACCTTCTTCAGAATCGGGTTGTACTTTTTCATTTCCATACGTTCAGGAGTATTTTTCCTGTTTTTGGTCGTGATGTACCTTGATGTACCCGGCACTCCACTGTCTTTATGCTCGGTACATTCCAGGATCACCTGTATCCTGTTGCCTTTACTTTTTTTAGCCATTGTTAAAGATCTTTAAAAGTTATCGATAAAACCTTTTTCCACTGCACTTTTCAAGGCTGATTCAACCCCTTTTTTATTAATAGTGCGCATACCTGATGCCGAAACGGTTAAATTTACCCAACGATCTTCGCCCGGTAAATAATACTTCTTTTTAAACAGGTTCACATCGAACTTTCTTTTGGTCCTTCTCTTGGAATGGGAAACATTATTGCCCACCATTGCACTTTTACCTGTTATTTGACAAACTCGTGACATTTCTTTATTATTTCTTGATATTAATCAAAACCTGCTCGTTCTTTTAACGGGTTGCAAAGGAAATACTTTTTTAAGAAATAATCAAGTTGTTTGCAAAGTTTTTCATGAAAGAATTAACAATTCGTTGTTAAAATAATTCCATCTTGGAAATCAAATACAGGTTGACTGAAATAAAATACAAACCAACAGTTGCAAAAATATATATTCTTCTGAAATTTAATCCTCAATATTTTGTTTTAAAATTCCTGGTTTTATTCACGAAATACAACAGACTTTTGAAGTTAGTATGCTTGTTACCAGGATGATGTATATTAAAACCCTGGCGTTATTTCATTTTTACAAAAAAAATTGTAATTTATAATATGAATTTTTCACGAGAACTACACACTAAAACTACTCATTATGAAAAACTTAAAAGGAATACCAATTATTATTTTAATTCTTGTAACTGCCTTTTTATTCAACACTTGTTCCCTTTTCAAAAATGATCCTTGCGACGGGACTGATTTAGGATTGTCGTCACTCAGTGTAAGTCTCATGATTTCCACATTGTTTCACCGGGGTGAAATTGCTGTACCCGGCCTTGAGGTAAAAATTGATTTTTTTAAAGTTCCCTGTGGAGACAAAGGGGCAAAGCCCGGCTCAGAGTTTACATTTACAGGTCTTACTGATTCAGGCGGAATGTTCAACAGCGGTAAGGTTGGTTATAATTTAAGAAATTCGAAAGATGAAATTCTGGTTTACAACTATTATAAAGGAACAGATGGCAAATGGATATTAGCTGAAATTTTGACGTACACTTCCAGCTTCTTTAGTGGATATACCGACCGGACGCTTCAATATTATTACGACATAAAATAAATCAACACAGTTGCGGGTTGAATTCAGATAATAAAGCTTTATACCACACTGTGTACAATGTTCTTTTATCAACAGAAAAATTCAATCCACACAACAACAAAAGGATTGTACGCCACAAAACAAATAAAACACCAATAAAATAATACAACTTTTTTAATGTATTAATGAACTTATTCTCACTATTTGTGTTTTAGATACCAAACAAAATAAAGTACAAATCATAAAATATTCATTATTATGGAAGAACAAAAAATAGTTTCAATGCCGCGAATCGGAGAAAAAGCTCCTGAATTTAAAGCAGTCACCACACAAGGCCCTATCAATTTCCCATCGGATTACAGTGGGAAATGGGCGATCCTTTTTAGCCACCCGGCCGACTTCACTCCCGTGTGTACATCGGAGTTTATGACATTTGCCTCGCTAGAAGAAAAGTTCAACGAAGCCAACTGCCAGTTGGTGGGGCTTTCGGTTGACGGTCTTTACAGCCACATTGCCTGGTTGCGCACCATCAAGGAAAAGATCGAGTACAAAGGCA
>CAZHKI010000589.1:0-2159 GCA_964533365.1 uncultured Maribellus sp.
GTCGTTAAACCAGGCTAAAAAAACATCGTGCGGGGTTTCGTTCCAGCAGCCACATTCGCCGCAATGCACCCCCACCCCGTTTTTTACTGCTTCAATCCAGGGTTCATAAAATTTTTCGATGCTGGCGCGGTTAAACTCCTGACCATCAATTTTTCCCGGCCACACCGGTGTTGGCGCGTCATCGGGGTTTTTAAACACCCACGGCGCCCGGTAATGCGAAATGTAATGCGGAAAATAACCACGGCAGCTTTGACCAATGGGCAAATCGAAAATTTCGGGAATCACTTTGCCACCCACATCGTTTCCGTCGGCAATCACCCTATGATTTGGATTGTGTGCCCGGATGGTTTCGAGCGCCTTTTGGGCAACCTCTCGGTACAAATCACCCGGAATCGGCCCCCGGCCCGAATGCTGGTCGTTCATATCCTCGCGGGTACACGGCTCGTTCACCAAATCGAAGCTGATTTGCTTCGGCGTTTTCGAGGCAAACCGTTTCGCCCACATATCCCAGTGAAAATAAAAAGCCTCCTGTGCTTCTTTATCCTCCCACAAATTGTAGGGCTCGTTAAACCCGGCGTTCACACAAAAACCCGGGGCGCGGTGCAGGTTTAAACTCACGTGTAATCCCTGGCGGTTGGCCATTTCCACAATGGTTTCCACCTGATCGACCGCCGCCTCGTCGATGTTGTACATATCGTCGGGTGTAATATCTTTTGAACGGTCGAATTTCACATAACGCGGGTAAGCCATGGGAAACCGCACAAAATCGAAACCCCAGCCGGCCATCCATTTAAAATCCTCTTCGGTGGTTTGCCCGCGGCCTCCCCCATCGGGATTGGGCGAGAAGAAATCGAGCAGGTTAAAACCTTTCCATTTCGGAAGCGGGTTGGTTACTGAAGTTGCCGACCCTGTACAGGACAGGCTGGCCGAAAGGCCGACTCCGGCTGTCACGATACCGGTGGTTTTGATAAAATTCCGACGTTCCATATTATTTAGTTGATTAGTTTATTGTAAAGATACAATTTTGGTTGAAACAGTTAAGAAGGGGGAAGAGAGAGATTGACAGGGATTGGTGAGTGTCATCCTCAGCGCAGCAAAAAAATCCACATAATCCGGAACAACAAACACCAATAAAACATGAGATTCCTCACTTCGTTCGGAATGACAAATACATTCATAATATATGGAAGGGGAAAGCAGGGCGGCTTTCCCTTTTTTCTCCTGCAAACCCCTGTCATCCTGAGTGCAGCGAGGGACCTCCAACCAAACGATAACATAAAACTTCCATTGATAACACAAGCAAAACGAAGGGATTCCTCACTTCGTTCGGAAAGACAACCCTGTTAATATTATTGGAAGGAAGGGACGGCTTTGCCGTCCCTTCCTTCCTCTCTTTTCTCCTGCAAACCCTTGTCATCCCGAGCGCAGCGAGGGACCCCACCGCGCCTGTCATCCTGAGTGCAGCGAGGGACCTCAGCAAAGCGAACAATTTTTTATAGATTACCCGATTATGATAATCGTTTGACCTGGCTTAAAAAAACAGCTCCAACCCGGCTAAACCTCCTGAATCTGCTGTATTGTTAAATAAAATTCACTGAATAAACCGCTTGTTATGTTTTATCCCAATCATTATTGAAAAAAACTGGAATTTTAAACCACTGATAACCCGAAATTAAGGCCTCAATAAACAAAAAAAATACAAATATATTTCATTCACTTTCACGAACTATTTGATTACGAAGAAACAGCATAATATGTCAAACACTTAAAATTCTGAAAAAAAAAATCGTGCCAAAAATTTTTGAAGCAAAAGTTCAATAACTAAAAATATCAATTTGTTAAGCATTCCGGGCATTTGCCGGCAAAAAAATATAGCCTTCAAAAATAAAATACGTTTTATCAAATTGGGACACATTTGATATACAAGCAATTAAAAAAAAGTCGGAAATTGAATATGGTTTTTTTGATAAGAAATAAGGGTCTTTTTCAAAACATAACCAACCGTATTTTTTAAACCATTTTTGAATGAGGAGAATTTTACCGTTTTCCTGTTCAATAGTGTTGTTTGCTGAAATTGTAATAAAAACCAGATCCAGGCAATTAACGGCTCAGTTTGAAAATTAGGTGGATTACATTTTTCACGCATAAATTTTAGCAAC
>CAZHKI010000590.1:0-2157 GCA_964533365.1 uncultured Maribellus sp.
AAATTCGGGATCATCAAAGGCGGTGAAGCCCGGCTGGTTATTTCCGACACCTTGTACAACAGGAAAAAGGCCATTCATTATTATCTGGAAGGCCGTACCACCGGCCTGACCGACAAGCTTTTCGGAGTGAACGATATTTACGAAACCACAGTCGATGCTAAAACCCGGCTACCGTTAAAAGCCATCCGAAACATCAGGGAAAAAAAATACCGGTACTACAACGAAACCTTTTTTTATCACGATATCGACTCCATTTATTGCCAGCGTATGGGCTGGCGAAGTGCGCCCCACAATCTGGTGGATATCATTTCGGTGTTTTTCTATTTTATCGATCAGCATTTGATGGATGATATTGAGTTGGGCCACAAAGTGACTCTTCCCACCTACCATGCCGATGTCATTTCCAATGTATCGGTGACCTATCTCGGTTCCGAAAAAACGGAAACCAGCCTGGGTTTGATTGATTGTTACGTCCTGAATCCGCAGGTTGACAAAGGAAAACTTTTCAACCGTTCAGACGGCTTGAAATTTTATATTTCCAAAAAAGACAAAACCCCGGTTTTGCTTGATTTCGACATGCGCGTTGGGGCGCTGAGGGCCTTGTTGAAAAGTTATAAAATCGATGGCGTTGAACAGGTTACCAATTGATTTACGGAAAAAAATATGCAAATCATTTCAGAATGTGTTGATTTTTAACTGATTTGTTTATTTTTGCACCGGAAAAAATCGTTAATAAAAATATTCATGGCAACAACAGCAGATTTTAGAAACGGATTGTGCATCGATTTCAACGGACAACTGTTTACCATCGTTCAATTTCAGCATGTGAAACCGGGGAAAGGCCCCGCATTTGTACGCACAAAACTGAAAAACTTAAAAACCGGCAGAGTAATTGAAAATACATTTACGTCGGGTGTGAAAATTGATACCGTTCGAATTGAAAGGCGGCCGTATCAGTTTCTATTCAAAGACGAAATGGGTTTTAATTTTATGCATACCGAAACGTTTGAACAGGTTTCCATCCCCGAAGCCATGGTTGAAAACGCCGATTTGATGAAAGAAGGCCAAATCATTGAGGTTAACTTCCATGCCGATACTGAAACCCCTTTAACTGCAGAACTTCCACCCTTTGTTGAACTGGAAGTAACCTTTACCATTGCCGGCGAAAAAGGAAATACCGCCAGTTCAAACGCCTTGAAACCGGCAACTCTAGAAACCGGCGCCGAAATTATGGTCCCCATGTTTATCAACCAGGGCGAAATTATTAAAGTTGATACCCGCGACCGGTCGTACAGTGAAAGGGTAAGACAATAAAAAAAAGTAAGCATATTAACAGGAGTCCGGGCGGTTTTCGTCCGGATTTTTTTGTGCCTGATTTTCGTGGCGGGAATATAAATCAATGGCAACAATCATGGCCGTAAAACCCCAGAACGGAACTGAAAGTTTATCGGTATCCAGGAAATTGTTCAAAAAACCATGGGTATAATACGTGGTTAACGCCACCAACGCCGTGAGCACAAACGATTTCAGCTTAACATCGGTTAAGCGCATGTAAGTTTGAACAGCGGTATAAACTACCAGTACAAGAATGAGTAAAAACGTCAGCAATCCCAAAACGCCTGATTCGGAAAGCGGGCCAAGGTACTCGCTGTGGGCATTCCCACCGTCGGCTGCATTGGTACTGATGATGGTGCGATCGTTATTCAACTGGTAAGGCGCATATTGAAACATGTAGGTTCCGGGGCCAAAACCAAAAACCGGTTTGTCGGAGAACATCCGGATGGCACAGCTCCAGCGGTTAATCCGTTCCAGGTTCGAGGCATCGGTGGTAATATTCGAGATGGATGAAATGTGGGTCATGAAATCGGCCGACGACTGTTCCGAATTTCGTTCCAATTGCATAAAAATCTGATCCTGAAACAACAGCAGCAGTCCAATAATTGAAAGAAACGTAATAAACAAAGGGCGGAACCTGATTTTTAACTTTACAATGCCAAAAACAACCAGCCCAACCAACATACTCACCCAGGCAGCCCGGCTGTATGAAAGAATAAAACCCATGAATAAAATTCCAAATGCAGCAAATGATATCAGCCTGACCTTCGTGGTATAAAAACGGCTGAACGAAAACATGGCCATAAAAGGAAGATAGAGTGC
>CAZHKI010000591.1:0-2152 GCA_964533365.1 uncultured Maribellus sp.
AAAACCAGTAGAGGGCAGAATATTTTGTTCCGGTAAAGTTGGTGAAATAGTGCAGGTTTCCATTGTTGTAAAGGTAAGCCAGTCCACCGTCGGATTCGCAGCGGATAAAGGTATTGTTATAGACATCAGTTTCCACTGTCCACAAAAACGAACCGGCCATTTTTTTCCATTTTGGATTTGCTGAATCCACTTCCACCTCAACTTTTATTTGTTGACCGGGGATAAAATGAAATGCAGTTGCCAGCGACTCATTTATAGCCGGATTCACCACCACCTGGCTGTTTTCAGGAAACCCGAAATTTTTCAGGGCATAGCTCTTTCCCTCCTTCAGCAGATAATGGCCAAACGGGTAGTCGATGGTAGAAGAACCAATGTAAGGAGTTGACTGGAACTGAAAATGCAGATGTGGGTAGGGCGACCGGCCGGAATTTCCACATCGCCCAACAAGCTGGCCTTTTTTTACAACATCGCCTGGTTTTACTTCTACGGAGTGGTATTTCAGATGGCTAAGTTTAGCGTATAGATAATCGTTGTGTTTGATAATGACCGTGTTGCCCCAGTTGTTGGCTGTATTCACATCGCCAATCCGGTTATCGGGAATATTGTTTACCACTTCGGCAACTATTCCGTCGAAAGGCGATAAAACGGTCTTTCCGAAACAAAAATAGTCTTCGGCAAAATCGCCGCTTCCCTTGTACTGCGATCCTTTTCGGTCGGTAATGATGAAATCCCAGGCATGGCGCCACAATCCTTTGTGGGTATGTTCGCCATTGTGGGCCTGGCTTACGGTCCACTCTCCATAAAATGGCAGCGACGCCGAAACCGGATAAGCCATCGGGAAACGTTTCAGGTTTCCTGAATAGAGATAGAGATTTTTCTCCGGATTTCCCAGTTGAACCGGTGTTTCCACCAGATGTACAGGGCGTTGCTCCCTTAATTTCAATGCGTACAAAAACATTAAAACAACCATGTTAAACGGAAGCGAGTAGGGCGAAATCCGGAAAATGAGGAAGATTTGCTGTGTGCCTGTTGTAATCAAAACCACTGCCGGCAACAAAAGAATTATCCATGCGTAACTCACGCGGCCCGGAACAAGGTAGTAACCTCCCAGCGCAATTGCGGTTAAAACATAATTGAACCCAATAAAAGTGTACCCCAATGAGTTAAATTCAATACCCACGGCTTTGTAAAACAGCCAGGCAACCGAATAACCCAAAACCGACAAAACAAACGTAATGCGTGAATAAATGAGCAAACCGGCAGAAATAATAATTCCTGCCAGTAAATGGATTTGAAAAAAAATAGCGCCAAGTGAGTGGAAATAAATTTTGATAAACGACGAACTGATGGATTTTTCCAGAAAATCGTACAGGCTGACAAACGTTTGTCCGCCCAGCGCATACAGTTCGTTGTAGGTAAAAATCCCCCTTTCGCTGATGTGCAACGCATTTAGGTCGCCCCGTGACAGAGCTACAATCCAGATGGTCACCAAAAAAGGGACACTTAAAAATGGAAGTCCATACTTTCCGAGTACACCCTGAAAAACAATGGTAAGAAAAAAACAGGTAACGGCTGCAACGGCTATCAGCAGGAAAAGTTCGGGCGAGGGTTCGTAAAAAAGCCCCACGCCCAGCCCAACCAGCAAAGCGTTAAAACCATAAAGACCCGACTGTAAAAAATATTTGTTGTAGCCCAAACCCCAGGCGAGTATGTTGGAAATCAACACCGCTACCAAACCACCAATTCCGGCGCCGTAATCGAAAAAGCTAATCAGTAAAAGAAAAACAGCCAGCAATTTCGAGGTGGAAAAAAACACCTGCGAATAGCTGTTCAAAATGGATCGAACTATTTCCTTTGTTGTCAGTTCGCTGGATTTCATCTAATTACGTTCGAAAAATGAGATAATGTAGTATTTTTCACCCCCTGCCCCCTTAAGGGGGTAATAATTCCTAACTTATTATGGCTTAAGCCCGAAGCGATTCTCCCCTTGAGGGGATAAAGGGGTGATAATTGCATATACATCATCAGATTGTTCATATCAATTCCTTTTCGGGTTTATTTCAAAACTCTGCATTGATTCCAGTTGCTCTTTTTTACGGATGATATGGGTTTTCCCTTCCATATCGATTAAAACCACATTAGGGCGGAAGGT
>CAZHKI010000592.1:0-1755 GCA_964533365.1 uncultured Maribellus sp.
CTGTGGAAGACCTCGACAAAGGTTTCATCGACGTTTTGATTACCGCTCCCATCAATAAAGACAACATTCAGAGTGAAAATTTTCATTTCCCGGGGCACACTGAATATCTGGCAGAAAAGTTCAACACACGCGATTATGCCATGCTCATGGTGAGCGAATCCATGAAAATTGGTGTTGTGACCACACACATTCCCATTTCTCAGGTTGCACAAAGCTTAACCAAAGATAAAATCCTGTCGAAAATTCGGATTATTGCCAAATCGCTTCAGCAGGACTTTGCCGTAACCCGTCCAAGGATTGCCGTTCTGGGGCTGAATCCCCATTCGGGCGACAACGGGCTGATTGGAAACGAAGAAATTGACATCATCATCCCGGCCGTCAACCAGGCAAAAAAGGAAGGAATTATCGCCCTCGGGCCTTACCCCGCCGACGGTTTTTTTGGTTCGGACGACTATACAAAATTCGACGCCGTGTTAGCCATGTACCACGATCAGGGTTTAATTCCCTTTAAACTGGCTTCTTTCGACCGCGGGGTGAACTATACCGCCGGGTTACCGGTTGTCCGCACTTCGCCGGCCCATGGCACGGCCTATTCACTGGCCGGTGAAGACAAAGCTTCGCCCGAGTCGTTCCGGCAGGCGTTGTACCTGGCTATCGACATTTTCAAAAACCGCCAGATCTACAGCGAAATCACCCGGAACCCGCTAAAAAAATATGAAATAAACCCCAACCAGGTTGACGAAAGTATTGACATTGAAGCCGACGACGATCAAACTCTTTAACCGCTTGCAAAATGTACGAATACATCAGGGGAACCATTACCGACCTGAGTCCGGCCAGCATTGTCGTTGAAGCTTCCGGTGTAGGATTTATCGCCTCCATTTCGCTAAATACCTACAGCAAACTCAACGGAAAAAAGGAAGTTTTGCTGTTGACCCATCAGGTCGTCCGCGAAGACGCCCACCTTTTGTATGGTTTTGCCGATAAAAATGAACGGGATATTTTCCGGAGCCTCATTTCGGTAAACGGTGTTGGCGCAAACACAGCCATCATGATGCTTTCGTATTTAACTACCGATGAAATCATTTCGGCCATATCCACCGAGAATGTGATGGTTTTGAAAGCAGTAAAAGGAATCGGGCTGAAAACCGCCCAGCGAATCATTATCGACCTGAAAGACAAACTGGGCAAAATGCCCGAAACCGGTCAAATTTTTCATTCAACAGACAATACTATCCGAAACGAAGCGTTATCAGCATTAGTCATGCTCGGTTTTGCAAAAAAGGATGCCGAAAAAGTGGTATCCGGCATCATGCAGGAACAACCTGGGGTGGCCGTCGAGAGTGTGATTAAACAGTCATTAAAAAGGTTATAAACAGGAATGGAATTGACCCAACGTTTAAGAAATATATTCTTCTTATCCCTCTTCATATTTTCACTTGCCTTTATTTCAACCCAGGCAGGCACAAGCGCATATTATCCGGCAAGTCAGATTATTACAGCCCCTGAAGACACAACTAAAACCGATACCACCCGGAATCTTCCGTTTCCATTCAAAGACCAGCCTGCTTTCGGAAAAGTATCACAGGACTCGTTAAAACTCTTTTTGAACAAACCCGGTAATATCAAATACGAAATTGTTTACGACCCGGTAACCGGTCAGTATGTTTTTTATGAAAAAGTAGGGACACTGAACTACCGGCTGCCGCAGTCGATGACGATATGACTGTCCATATCCCGCAGCGCACCCATCAG
>CAZHKI010000592.1:1765-2150 GCA_964533365.1 uncultured Maribellus sp.
GCTACGGCTTCTCGGCCGGGGAATTCCGCATCCTGCGCGACTCGGGCGTGTTCGAGTCGATCAGCGCCAGCCAGGGCGTGCCGGTCGCCTACGGTGACGGCAGCGGCGCCGCGCAGTCGATGACGATGGATGATTATATTCATTATGATTTCAATAAATCAATTAAAGATTACTGGCGTCAACGGACAAAAATTCAGGAGATGGACGAAAAAAACTCCCTCATTCCACAGCTGACCATCGGGGGAGAATCGTTTAACCGGATTTTTGGCGGAAACACCGTGAACATTCAGCCACAGGGTTATGTCGAAGTCAGTTTCGGGTACCAGATGAACGCCACCGAAAACCCCGCAATTCCCGAACGCCTGCGAAAAGTGCCAACTTTCGA
>CAZHKI010000593.1:0-263 GCA_964533365.1 uncultured Maribellus sp.
AGCTGCCGGTGATATTAAAATCGGTTATTACATCATGTTCATTATTTGTGGCGTGGCTTATCTTTTGGCATGGTTCATCATGTTCAGGATATTAATACCCAAAATGAAAAATGTTGATATTTAATTATTCTTGATTCCCGATAAAAATCCCGGAGCTTTTGCCCGGGATTTTTTTTTATCTTGTATTGTACAGCTTCAACACATTTTTGGTTTTCAACGAAAATAACTTTACTTTGGAACAGTTTGTTTTGATGAAGGTAATG
>CAZHKI010000593.1:295-2141 GCA_964533365.1 uncultured Maribellus sp.
ATTCTCCTTATTCTTGCACTATTGGGAGTGTTGTATCCTGTTAACATTAAGGCTGCTGTTCCACAGTTTCGTTTCGATATCTATACACAAGAAAACGGGCTTCCCAATAACCAGATTCAATGTATTTACCAGGATAGCAAAGGTTGGTTGTGGGTTGGTACCAGCCAGGGATTGAGCCGTTTCGACGGTTATTCGTTTGCCAATTTTTTGCCCAACACCAACGTTTCAACCAGCCTGAGAGGAAACCTGGTCAGGGTAATCCGTGAAGACAGCCACGGAAACCTTTTGGTTGGAACCGAAAACGGCGGGCTTAATGTTTTCGACCGTACAAAGGAACGATTCACCCACCCATTGCAGCAGAACAGTCCAGGTCATTTGTTTCAGGATATATCAGTAAACGATATTGAGGAAGATAAGCTCGGAAACCTATGGCTGGGAACCGATTATAATATTTTAGTGATCGACTCAACAGGAAAAATCATACCGTTTGAACCTCAAATGGTTGATGCCGGCCATATTTTTGAAGGAAATTTCATCCGGATTCTTCAGTTCGATAACAAGGGAAATTTATGGATTGGAACCAATAACGGCATCTTTTTATATCATCCCACGACCAATGAGATGGAAATATTCGAACTTCCTTTTCAAATGAATCACAACCGTGAAATTTGGGAAATCTATAAAGACGACGAGGGATTGTTGTGGATTGGGACTTATTCTTCCGGGTTATTTTTGGTCGATCCGGAAACAAAAACCACACGTACTATTCAACTCGACCCTGAAATTGAAAGAACCGAAACAGTACGTTCTATCTCAAAAGGGATTTTTGGCGAATTCTGGATTGGTACACGGGGTGGCTTGTATATATATTCTAAAGCACTGGGAGTTACCGGCTTTTTCAGACACGACGAACGCGATCCTTCCAGCCTTTCCAATAATTCTGTCCTTTCGGTTTTTCATGATAAAAACGGAGAAACCTGGATTGGAACCCGTGGAGGGTTAAATCTACTGGCCAAAAGCAAACAGGTATTTCATAATTTTGCCGCACTACCCGGCGACAACAATTACCTGAACAGCAGTATTGTCTATGCTTTCTGGATTGACCCGGAAGGAAAAATCTGGATTGGCACTGAAGATGGCGGTATTAATATTTACAATCCTAAAACCGGCATTTATGAATATTTAACCGCCAGCGAAAATTCCCCGAATTCTATTTCACAGAATTGCATCAAGGCTTTTCTCGATGATGGCCGTGGAAATCTGTGGGTGGGGACATATCTTGGCGGAATTGATGTGATTAACCTGAAAACCCGAAAAATAAACCACTTCAGGCACGACCCACAAAATCAGGGATCCCTGTCCGACAACCGTGTCTGGGACTTGTGTCTCGATAAAAACAACAATATCTGGGTGGCTACTTCCCGTGGGATTAACCGATATCAGCCTGAGACAAATTCATTTCTGAAATTTTCGCAGTTGAGCGGGAATGAACAAATCTCGTGGATTGAGTTCGATTCGAAAGGTAATTTATGGGCCGGCAGCCTTGAAGAAATCATCGTATTCAATCAGGAGGAAAACATTATAAACCGGTTTAGCGAATACTCGCGATCGATGTATGAAGATTCAAAAAACAGGATTTGGATTGCCACTCTCGACAAGGGAATTGCTCTCTATAATGCAACCAGCGGACCTTTGAAATATTACAATGAAACCGATGGACTGGCCAACAATCAGGCCCTGTGTATTCTCGAAGATCAGAATAACCATTTGTGGATCAGTACCACAAACGGCCTTTCAAAATTTAACACCGGGAAAGAAATATTTCAAAATTACACCAACAAGGATG
>CAZHKI010000594.1:0-2133 GCA_964533365.1 uncultured Maribellus sp.
TTTCAATTTTCGAAATCGATTTTTCGAGGCAGTGGGCAATTTCCTGGTACGAAACGGGAACTTCAATGGGAAGCGCTGTCATCTGGTTCGGTCCCTGCACCACATAATCGGGTGGCGGATCCTTCAACTGCGACAAAGCCGATCCCACATGAATTTTAATTTCTTCGGCGGTCCTTTCGCCAATTTTTATGTTGTGTTGGTGCCGCATGTATTCCATAATATCGGCGGTTAAATCGTCGCCGGCAATGCGGATCGATTTGTTGGTCACAATCCCGCCCAGCGAAATCACAGCAATTTCGGTTGTTCCGCCGCCAATGTCAACCACCATGTTTCCTTCGGGGGCTTCCACATCAAGGCCAATCCCGATGGCTGCGGCCATGGGTTCGTAAATCATGTAAACCTCGCGTCCGCCGGCATGTTCCGAAGAGTCGCGCACTGCGCGCACTTCCACTTCGGTACTACCCGACGGGATGCATACGACCATTTTTAACGCCGGAGAAAACATTCGCGGTTTCGGATTAATCATTTTGATCATCCCGCGTATCATTTGTTCGGCTGCGTTAAAATCGGCAATCACCCCGTCGCGCAACGGCCTGATGGTTTTCAGGTTCGAGTGTGTCTTTCCCTGCATTTGCCGGGCCTTTTCACCAATGGCCACCATCTTTTCGGTTTTTAGATCGATGGCTACAATCGAGGGTTCGTCAACCACAATCTTATCGTTGTGAATGATAATGGTATTGGCTGTCCCCAGGTCAATGGCAATTTCCTGTGTTAAAAATGAAAATAATCCCATCTTGACTAAGCTATATTAACAGAACTAAAAAGGTTCCAGATTATTGTTAATGTTTAAAATGTCTTCTTCCGGTAAAGGCCATAGCTATCCCGAATTCGTTGCAGGCTTCAATCACCTCTTCGTCGCGGATGCTGCCGCCCGGTTCAACAATGTATTTCACGCCGTATTCGTTGGCCGCTTCAATGCTGTCGCGGAACGGGAAAAAGGCGTCGGAAATGAGTACCGAGTTTTGGATGTCTAGTCCGCCTTTCATGTTAAACCGGGGCATGGTCAGCTGCCGGAGGCTGTCGAGCCGGTTGGGTTGTCCCATCCCGGCGCCCGTGAGCCAGAACGATCCGTCTTCGTTTTCGGTTACAATGGCAATCGAGTTGCTCTTCAAATGTTTGCAGGCTGTTATCCCGAATTTGGCCAATTCAATTTTTGAAGTTTCGAACGGTCTTTTTGTTACGGTTTCAAACTGGGTATCCATTCCTTCGTCTTCGTCCTGCACCAGCATCCCGCCACTGATGGAACGGAACAGTTTTTCACCAGTAATTTCATCTTTTACCGGGGTAACCAGCAACCGCAGGTTTTTCTTCTTTTCCAGTATTTCCATTGCGTCGGGAGTAAACGCAGGGGCAATAATAATTTCCACAAACTTTTTCCCAAACCATCCGGCCACTTCGCAGGTTACCGGCGCCGTAAAACAAATGATGCTTCCGTAAGCGCTAACCGGGTCGCCAGCCCAGGCTAATTCAAGCGATTTCAAAATGTCGCCGGTAACAGCCAGACCACAAGGGTTGAGGTGTTTTACAACCGAAACCGCCACTTTGTTTTCGATACTTTCTACAGCATGAAACGCATCGCTGGCCGATTTCCAGGCCGCATCGGCATCGAGCATATTGTTGTAAGAAAGCGCTTTGCCCTGTAAAACTTCGGCATTGGCCAGCGTAATTTCGCCGGGGGTATTTTTAAATTTGAAAAAAGTTGCGCTTTGGTGAGGATTTTCTCCATAACGCAAAATATCGCCGTCATTCAGGCTAATTCGTACAGTGCTTTCGTCGGTGCAATGGTTAAAATAGCCAAAAATGGCTGAATCGTAATGCGACGATACGGCAAAAGCCCGTGTGGCAAACCACCTCCGGTCTTCGGGCGAAAATTCGCCGTTCTTCTGGTTCAGCAAATCGAGCAGGGGGAGATATTCGTTCTGCGAGGGAACAATCACCACATCGCTGAAATTTTTTGCCGCTGCGCGAATCAACGAAATGCCGCCAATATCAATTTTCTCGATGATTTCCTGTTCTCCGGCGCCCGAAGCAACGGTTTTTTCAAAGGGATACAAATCGACGATAACCAGGTCG
>CAZHKI010000595.1:0-2120 GCA_964533365.1 uncultured Maribellus sp.
GGATCGGTTCCCGACGGGATTAAAGGTTCGCACGCATGGACCGAACATACGCAAACCAACTGGAACGGCATTATTGGGGAAATTTTGCTGGAAGCTGCCCCGAAAAATTACATTCAATCCATTCATGTAACCCCCGATATTCAGAACCAGCAGGCCAAAGCCTCCCTGAAATTGTTCAACAGCGGAAATACAACCATCGAAACAAAAGTTAAGCTGAGCGCTGCTTCGTGGAATGCCGCGTCCACCCATCTGGTTGCTGCAAAAACATACAAGGTAACGTTGACCCCTGGTGAAAACCAGGTGGAGCTGATTTATCCGATCGGGAAGAAGATGCAGTGCTGGAGCGAGTTTTCACCTGCTCTTTACCGCCTCGCTGTTACAATGAAAACACCGGAAGGAGACGACAGCCAGCAGGTTGATTTTGGCATGAGGAACTTTACCGTTTCGGGGACACAATTTCAAATCAACGGGCTGACCACTTTTTTGAGGGGCGAGCATAACGCCTGCGTATTCCCCCTGACCGGCTACCCGCCCATGAAAACGTCCGACTGGCAGGCTGTTTTCAAAATTGCCAAAACCTATGGAATCAATCACTACCGCTTTCACTCGTGGACGCCGCCCAAAGCAGCTTTTGAAGCGGCCGACATGGAAGGAATTTACATGCAGCCCGAACTGCCGTACTGGGGCCGATTACAAACCGACGACCCTTCGGGGCTAAATGATTTTCTGGTTTCAGAAGGAGAAAATATTCTGGAAAATTACAGTAACCACGCTTCGTTTGTTATGTTTGCCCTCGGGAATGAACTGAGTGGAAGCCAGGAGCAAATGCAAAAAATGGTCAGCCATTTCCGCGAATTGAACCCTGAAAAACTCTATGCATTCGGTTCAAATAATTACCTCGGATTCCGGGGACAGGCCGAAGGCGAGGATTTTTACGTTACCTGCAGGGTTGGCGCCGATACCGACACCACTTTCCGTACGCATACCCGGGCATCGTTTTCGTTTGCCGATGCATACGACGGCGGATTGATTAACGGACGCTATCCTTCAACCAGCCTGAATTACACCGAAGCCATCAGCAATTGTTCCGTACCGGTTGTCGGCCACGAAATATCACAATTCCAGATTTACCCCAATTACGATGAAATAAAAAAATACAACGGCGTTTTAAAACCCTGGAACCTGGAAATCTTCAGGCAGCGGATCATCGAAGCAGGAATGGCCGACCAGGCATACGATTTTTTTAAAGCCTCGGGGGCTGCCAGCATGTTGTGTTACAGGGCCGACATTGAAATGGCGCTCCGCACGCCGGGTTTTGGCGGGTTTCATCTGCTCGACCTCCAGGATTTCCCCGGACAGGGAAGCGCGCTGGTCGGAATTCTGGATGCTTTCATGGACAGCAAAGGACTGATTACTCCTGAAGAATTTTCACAATTCTGCAACCGGGTGGTCCCGCTGATGATTGCTGATAAATATTGCTGGGAAAATTCTGAAACTTTCCAGGCAAAAATACAGGTAGCCAATTTTTCTGAAAAAGCCTTGACAAATCAGAATATTCTATGGGAACTGTTGGATCAACAAGGGAAAACTATCGTAAATGGGTCAACACCGGTTGATTTGCCTCAAGGAAAATTAACCGAAGCGGTAAACGTTGAATTTTCATTATCCGGATTCAACACAGCACAAAAACTGACTTTGCGGCTTATACTGGAAGGAACCCCTTTTACTAACAGCTACCCGCTTTGGGTATATCCCCGGATGGAAACACCGGCTGTTACAGGCGAAATCTTAGTCTCCGAAAAACTGGATACAGAAGTGTTGAAAAAACTGGAATCGGGTGGTAAAGTACTGTTTTTCCCCAATCCCAAGGATTTAAACGGGTTAACCGTAGGTGGATTGTTTACACCCGATTACTGGAATTACAAAATGTTTAAAGGAATTTCGGAGAACAACAACAAACCGGTTTCGCCGGGAACCATGGGATTACTGACCAATCCGGATCACCCGTTGTTTATATCGTTTCCAACAGAATTTCACAGCAACTGGCAATGGTGGGCCATTGTCAAAAAAAGCCGGCCGATGATTCTCGACAATGCCCCGGCCGCTTACAAACCACTGGT
>CAZHKI010000596.1:0-2119 GCA_964533365.1 uncultured Maribellus sp.
CGAAACTCACGAAAACCATTGTAAAAAGGGGCATTACCGAACTGGTTACCCCGGGCGTTTCCATCAACGACAACATCCTCGAAAACCGCGAAAACAACTTCCTCGCTTCGGTCCATTTCGATAAAAAAATGGCTGGGGTGGCGTTTCTCGATATTTCCACCGGCGAATTTCTCACTGCGCAGGGAAACTACGAATACATCGACAAGTTGCTGAATTCGTTCCAGCCCAAGGAGGTTTTGTTCCAGCGGGGAAGGGGACAGGAGTTCACCGAAATTTTTGGAAATAAGTTTTATACTTACAACCTCGAAGACTGGGTTTATACCCCCGACGCCGCCACCGACCGCCTGATCCGTCATTTTGAAACAACATCGCTGAAAGGATTTGGCATCCAGAATATGCCACAGGCCATTATCGCCTCGGGCGCCATTTTGCATTACCTCGATTTAACTCAGCATAACCAGTTAAAACATGTTACGGGCTTGAGCCGAATCGAAGAAGAACACTACGTTTGGCTCGATCGGTTTACCATCCGAAACCTCGAACTGTTCAACCCGCTCCACGAAAGTGGCAAATCGCTGATCGATGTCATCGATAAAACCATTTCACCCATGGGTTCACGCCTGCTGAAACGCTGGATGGCCCTCCCGCTGAAAGAGGTTGATCCCATTAACGACCGGCTCGATGTGGTGGAATTCTTCATGAAACACCCCGAAATAAAAGAAAATCTGGAAGAACACCTTCGCCATACCGGCGATTTGGAACGGTTGATTTCGAAAGTTGCTGTGGGACGTATCAATCCACGGGAAATGGTACAGGTAAAACTTGCCCTGAATGCCATTCTGCCCATCAAAGAGGTTTGCAGCCGTGCTGACAACAAAATGTTGCAACGGTTTGCCGAACAACTGAACCCCTGCGATTTGATCCGCGAAAAAATCCATCGCGAAATCATTGCCGATCCACCCACTGCCCTCAATAAAGGAAAAGTAATTTGCGAAGGCGTTTCGCAGGAACTGGACGAACTGCGCGAAATTGCTTACTCCGGGAAAGATTTCCTGGCAAAAATTCAGCAACGCGAGAGTGAAAAATGCGGGATTCCATCGCTGAAAATCAGTTTCAACAACGTTTTCGGGTATTATATTGAGGTTCGAAATACCCATAAAGATAAAGTCCCCGAAGAGTGGATCCGGAAACAGACCCTTGTGGGCGCTGAACGTTACATCACCGAGGAACTGAAAGAGTATGAAACCAAAATTCTGGGCGCCGAAGAAAAAATCCAAACGCTGGAATCCAAAATTGGGCGGCACCCGGTTATCGAGCACCAGCTTCCTATCGGCGAATCGTACATTGCCAACGACGTTTATCTCGACCAGGAAGAACAGCAAATCATCATCATTACCGGACCGAACATGGCCGGGAAGTCGGCATTGCTGCGGCAAACGGCGCTAATCGTGTTGCTGGCGCAAATGGGTAGTTTTGTCCCGGCCGAATCGGCAAAAGTTGGCGTGGTCGATAAAATTTTCACGCGTGTCGGCGCTTCCGATAATATTTCGCTGGGCGAATCAACCTTTATGGTCGAAATGAACGAAGCGGCCAGCATCCTGAACAATGTATCCGACCGCAGCCTGATTCTTTTCGACGAACTGGGCCGCGGAACCTCAACTTACGATGGAATTTCCATCGCCTGGTCGATTGTGGAACACCTGCACGAACATCCGAGGGCAAAGGCAAAAACGTTGTTTGCCACGCATTATCACGAACTCAACGAGATGGAGAGCGCTTTCCCGCGGGTGAAAAATTTCAACGTTTCCATAAAAGAAGTAGGAAACAAAGTGATTTTTCTCCGGAAACTGGTCCGTGGCGGCAGCAACCACAGTTTTGGTATTCATGTGGCCGGAATGGCCGGAATGCCAAAGTCAGTAATCCGGCGGGCCGAGCAGATTCTGAAAAAACTGGAAGGTGGAAAGGAAAAGGAACAGCTCACCAAACCCCTTGGAGAAATTGGCGGAAAACGAGAAGGTATCCAACTCAGCTTTTTCCAGTTGGACGATCCCGTGCTGAAACAAATCCGCGACGAGATAGCACACCTCGACATCAACCATCTGACACCCCTTGAAGCCTT